>NZ_JADPKQ010000509.1:0-89088 GCF_023074015.1 Bradyrhizobium sp. 142 | reverse complement strand
TTTCGGCGACAACCTCATCAGCATCGGTCGCGTGATGGAACAGCAGTCACTCCAAAGGTAGTCCACTTCCAGCGCAATCTTGGCCTCACATCGCCCCGCCGCCCCCCGCCGGGGCTTCTTATTGTCTGCATGGTTGACCGCGCCCATCAGAACCGCGATTTTTGCGCCGGAAAGTAGCTAGTCGGTAACCCGCGCCGGCTTGTCTGCGGCAGCTTCCGACCATTCGCCGACGACGCGATCGAGATCGCAGAGATTCTGGTGCATCTGCTCCAGCGAGAAGCCGATGGCGAAGAAGCGCTCCGCGGTATCGCTGGGCTGGCCGCGGATCAGGCCGTCCTGGCGCACGGCAGCGACTGCCTCGGCGTAATGCTGGAGCGCGACGTGCACGGGATGAATCGGCGGAGCGCCGGCGCCAACCCGCAACGCCTCCGCCGCGGACTTCAGAAAGCGTGCTATCGCCGCGCTGACCTCCGAAAGTGGCGCGGCGAGCCTGATCTGCACGTCGGCCGGCAGCGGCACCACGGTGGCGCGGCCGATCATCACGACATCATGGCGCAGCCGCAAAATCGTTCGCAGCAGCGGGCCGGTGTCGGGGCCGCTCGACAGACGCGCAGCGCGCTCGCGTTCGGCCTCGGCACCGATGGCATTCATGCCCACCATCGCGGTGCCGATGCCGTCCTGGATCCGGTGCAGCGCGTCGTTGTCGCGGCCGCGGGTGAGGCCTGCGAGCAGTTCGGTAAAGGCCTCCGCGATCAGCTCGAGCAGTTTTGCCGCGCTGGCGCGGATCTGCCGCACCGCGCGCGAGGGCAGCACCACGAAGGAGACCAGCAATCCCGTGATAGCGCCGACCCCGACCTCGCTGACGCGGTCGATCGCCGAGGTCATGGGATCGGAATGATGCATGGTCGGAACCAGCAGCACGATCACGGCGGTCACGGTGGCAGCGCTGAGGCTCGGATTGATGGCGGCGATGAAGGCGAGCGGGGCGACCGACAGCACCAGCAGGCCCAGCAACCCGATCTCGCTTGAATACGGAATCAGGATCGCAATGGCTCCGCCATAGATGGCGCCGCCGATGGTGCCGAGCATGTAATCGCGCGTCGCCTTCAGCGAGCGCCCGACACTCATCTGGGTCACGATCAGCGAGGTCAGCACCGCCCACAGCGGCAGCAACAGATGCAGCGCGGTGGCAATTGCGTAGGCCGCGGTCGCCGCCACCGTGACCCGGATCGCCAGTCCCAGCTGCGTTCGCCGCGACCGGATCCGGTCGAACAGCTGTCTTGCGAGTGTCATCACCAAATGTCCCGGTCGCCGGTCCCGTCCATGCCGGCAGCATAGCTGATGCCCGCGGCCGCAAGGCTGCTTGAAAGGCCAAATCAGCCCGCCTAACTTGCGCGCCAAAACGAGGAAACACGATGGCCCACGAAACCGCAACGCTCGCCGCCTATGTCGCCAGCCTGAAATACCAGGATATTCCGCCGGAGGTGCTGGATCGCGCCAAGGTGCTGACGCTGGATTTCCTCGGCAGCGCGATCCGGGCGAGGCGCGAGGCGGAATCCACCCCGTCGCTGCTCAAAATGCTGGAGGCGCTGGCGCTCGACACCAAGGGCGAGGCCACCGTGTTCGGCGATGCTAAGACCTGGACCCCGGCGGTCGCGGCGCTGCTCAACGGCGCGCTCGGCCACTCCCTCGACTTCGACGATACGCATGCCGATTCCTCGCTGCATCCGAGCGCGCCGGTCGTTCCCGCCGCCTTCGCGATCGGCGAGATGGTCGGCGCCTCCGGCCGCGACGTGCTGACAGCGATCGTCGCCGGCTATGAGGTCTGCTGCCGGCTCGGCAATGCGCTCGACCCGACCTCACATTATGCCCGCGGCTTCCATCCGACCGCGACCGCTGGCACCTATGGCGCGGCGGCGGCGGCGGCCAAGCTGTTCGGCCTCTCCGAGACGCAGATCATCGCCGCCTTCGGCGTCGCCGGCAGCCAGGCCGCCGGCTCGCTGCAATTTCTGGTCAACGGCGCCTGGAACAAGCGCTACCAGGTCGGCGCTGCCGCGATGAACGGCGTGATCGCCGCGACGTTGGCGCGCAACGATTTCGTCGGCGCGACGGGTTCGGTCGAAGGCAAGCACGGCCTGCTCGCCGGCTATACCGATGACGCGCATCCGGACAAAGCCGTCGCCGGGCTCGGCACGAGCTATGAGACGATGAAAATCGGCGTCAAGCCGTATCCGAGCTGCCGCTACACCCACGCGGCGATCGATGCGCTGATCGCGATGCGACGCGAGCACAATCTGACGCCCGACCAGGTCAAGCGCGTCGAGATCGGCCTGCATCGCAACGGCATCACGCTGACTGGCGATGCCGCGACCAAGCGCCATCCCACCTCGATCGTCGGCGGCCAGTTCTCGATGTTCTTCACCGGCGCGCTCGCGCTCGACCAGGGCAGCTTCGGCTGGGACGACTATCGCCGCCTCGGCGATGCCGCGATCGACGCGCTCGCCGACAAGTTCGACGTGGTGCAGGACGACCGGCTCGAGATCGGCCGCACCCATCCGTTCGGCGCCCGCGTCAGCATCACCACCACCGACGATGGCGTGCACGAGCGCCTCTACGCCGATCCATCCGGCGAGCCGACCTCCTTTCCGGATGCGCAAGCGATGCAACAGAAGTTTTTGACCTTGGCGCGGCCCGTGCTGAATGCGCGGGCCGAGCAGTTCGCGGATGCGATCATGTCGCTGGAGCGGTTCGATCGCGTCGCGAAGGCTACGCTGTTGGGACGGCAATAGGACTAGGCCGTGCCCTCGATAATGATCAGATCGGCGTCGGACTTTGCCGGATCGCCTTCGCCGCCTGATATTCGGAGCTTTCATAAGCAGGCGCGCGCGGTCGCGCGGTCCTTGAACTCGATGACCACGTTGCGGTCACGCGCCTGGCCATCCATGACATCATAGGCACCGCCGCGGTTCGGGATAGGGCTTCTGATCATGCACCGACACGCGCACGATCCAATAGGCTTTCGTCATGATCTGCTCCTTGTTCGACTTCACAATATTTTCGATCCGCGAGGCTAAGGCCGGTCCCTGACCGGATCGCCGCGTCGGTCGCAAAGCGATGGCCGCTGACGGCCGATGTAGCGCACCCAGCCCACAATCACCTTGGATATGGCGCGGCTGCGCGCCGCATGCGCCTGCCGGATGAGCTGCTGCATCGTCGCGCCCTTCTGCACCGGCGTCAGTGTCTTCCAAACGGTGCAATTGGGGTACGACATCGCGAATTCCTCCATGCTGCGGACTGGCGAGCGATTCGAATGGAGGGTTGTTTATGTCGGCGACATCATCCCATAAAATGAATAATAGTGATATTATTGATCTCTCATCGAGATGATGATCGGGACCTGCTGAAATGGATCTGTCCGACCTCCGTATCTTCACCGCCGTCGTGCGCGAGGGCGGCATCACCCGCGCGGCGCAGCGGCTGAATCGCGTGCAATCCAATGTCACGACGCGAATCCGCCAGCTTGAGGAGGAGCTCGACGTCAAGCTGTTCCTCCGCGAGGGCAAGCGGCTTCACCTCGCGCCCGCCGGGCAATTGCTGCTCGGTTACGCCGACCGACTTCTCGCGCTCGCCGACGAAGCGCAGGCCTCGATCCGCGATCCCCGGCCGCGCGGTCTGTTCCGCATTGGTGCCATGGAGAGCACTGCCGCGGTCAGGCTGCCGAAGGCCATGCACGAGTACAGTTGCTTGCATCCCGAGGTGACGCTGGAGCTTCGCACCGGCAATCCCAATGTGCTGGGCTCCGCCATTCTTGCCGGCGAGCTCGACGCGGCGCTGGTCGCCGAGCCCATTGCGGATGCCGCCTTCGACAAGGTCTTTGCATTCGAGGAGGAGCCGGTCATCGTGTCGGCCGCCGGCCGTCCACGACCGGGCAACAGGGGCGGCTTTCCGAAAACCATTCTCGCCTTTGAGCACGGTTGCCCGCATCGCAAGCGGCTGGAGGATTGGTACGCCAGGCACGGTCAAATGCCCGAGCGCACCGTCGAGCTCGGCTCGTATCACGCGATACTGGGCTGCGTGGTGGCCGGCATGGGTATCGCACTCTTGCCGCGGAGCGTGCTGACGACATTTCCGGAGAGCAAACGGCTGACGGTGCATCGCTTGCCGGCGGGCGAAAACCGCGCCGAGACCGTGCTGATCTGGCGCAAAGGAGCGGATTCTCCCAATATTCAGGCGCTGCGCCAAATTCTGTCGCAGTCGACACCCAACCGCGGCAGGGCCTGATTTCAGCATTCGAGGGCGGCCGCCCCGTCAATCGCTTTCCGCAAGCCTTGCGCGGCTGCGCGTTGCTGCGACCACATCGCGTACGAGATCGAATACGCCATCCGCTTGCAGCGGCCAGTTTGGCGAGCGGCCCATGCGGACGATCACCAGGCGCTCCGACGGAATCACGTATTGCCCGATCGTACCCTTGGCGAAGAACGTATCGCGCGGCCAGCCGTGCTCGATGCGGTAGTTTGCGCCAAAGCTGTCGCCCTGGTTGGTCCAGAAGCCGGCGCCGATGCCGACCCACGCGTTTGGCGTCGGCGAAGCCGAGTAGCTCACCCATCCCACCGGCAAGATGCGCTTGCCGCCGGCCATGCCGTCATTGAGATAGAGCTGGCCGAAACGCGCCCAGTCGCGCGCGGAGGCCAGCATCTCGCTCGATCCCTCCACTGTGCCGGCACCGTCAAGCTGGAGCGTGACGTGGCGCATGCCGAGCGGCGCGAAAAGTTCGCGGCGCGCGAAGGCAAGCACGTCGGCGGGATTGCCACCGGTCGCGTTGCGGATCAGATGCGAGAGAATCAGGATGTTGCAGTCGTGATAGTTCCACGCGGCGCCCCACGCGGTCTCGAGCGGCATGCTTTCGGCATAGGCGGCCATATCGCCTTCCATGAACTTCATGCGATTGGCCGGTTCGAAGGCGGAGCCGAGCGAAGCCTGCAACGAGCTTCCGAGGGCAAGGCCAGCGGTATGACGCAGCAGCTGATCGACGGTGATGGCATGCCGCGGGTCATCCGGGTCCTTCCAGGCGGCGACCGGCGCGGGCCCATCGAGCTTCAGCTTGCCTTGGCGCACCAGCACGCCGATCAGCGCCGAGGTCACCGATTTCGTCATGGAGAAGCCGAGCAGCGGCGTCTCCGGTCCAATGCCGTCCGTATAGCGCTCCGCGATGACGCGGCCGGACTTCATGACGACGACGGCGCGGGTGTGCCGGTAGGGCGGCTGCGCGGGTTCAGTGAAGGCGCGGTCGAGTGCGGCGGTCAGTTGCGGAGTTTGAGGCGACACGATCGACGGGCCGGCGATCTCAGGCAGGACCGCGGGGTGCCTGTCATCCGCGGGCGCCGTGACGTCGGCAAGCGCCGCGCCATGATCGAGCGTGCAGCCGAGCCCCTCGCGATAGACGGCATGGCTGCGGCCGATGCCGAACAACGTCACGGTGATGTCCTTGCGCGCGCGATCGACTTGGTAGTCCATCGCCCAGGCGATCAGGCTGGTGCCGGGCATCGCATCGGTGGTCTCGCTGAAATTGCGCCGGGGATCGAGGTTTGAGACGAACGTCTCGGCGCGGAGGATGTCGGCGACGAAACCGGTAGCGACCTTCGGCACGTCGCGGGCGCGCGCCGCGCCGAGCGCGAGACCAGCACAGGCGATGGCGGTGGTGAGGAGGACGATCTTGCGGCGGCGGGTCACGGGCTTTCTCCGGCTTGGGCAAGGTGCGGCGAAGAGGAAGCGGGATGTGCGAGAGATCTGCTCGCCGGATTTGGAAAACGGCCTCGCCGAAGCTGTGCAGAGACTTGCCGATTCCAAAATTATCCAATAATTCCAGCCGACTAGAGATCAGACTGCATTCGCGTTGAGCCGCCGATACTCCGTCGGCGTCACGCCGGTGACCGCGTCTTGAAGGCGCGGTTGAAGGGGCCGAGCGACTGGAAGCCGGCATCCATCGCGATGGTGATGACGGGCACCTCGGCCTGCGCGGGATCGGCCAGCGCAGCCTTGGCCTCCTCGATGCGGTGGTTGTTCAGGAAAACGTTGAAGTTGCGGTAGCCGAGCCGCTGGTTGATCAGCCGGCGCAGCCGGTATTCCGGAATTTTCAGCCGGCCCGCCAGCACACCGATGGTGAGGTCCTCGTGGCGATAGATCCGCTCGTCCGCCGTCAAGCGCATCAAGGCATCGATCAGTTTTTGGTCGGCAGTATCGTCTGCCGCAGGCTGGCTGAAAACGATCGCCGGCGCGGTCTCCGCGGCGACTGGAAACAGGTCGGTGCCGTCGACACGCAGCATGGCGTAAGCGATCGCCGCGACGATGCAGGCAAGCACGCCGGCATTGATCGTGTTGGCGAAATCGCCGACATCGCTGCCGGCAACAAAGATCTGGAGGACCGCGTTCAACCCGCCATAGAGCGCAGCGGCGCAGACGATGAAGACGCGAACACGACGGCGGCGCTCGACCAGATCGGCCGACCACGAGGCGATCGTCTGCACGACCGCGAGCGCGATGAAGCCGAGCACGATCAGATTGACCATCGTGACGGAGAAACGGACGTTCCCGCCCGGTGCGATCCAGAGGCACCCGACGAAGCTGAGGGCCGTCACCAGCGCCCAGATCGATCCGTGCCACCAGCGCAGGCGAAACTCGTCGTCAAACAGCGCGCGCGTGAACAGCCAGAACACCACGATGTTGCCGGTCGACAGCGCGATCAGCGGCGCATGCCAGGCCGGGACCAGAGACGACACGCCGACCGAATAGCTCGCCGCATGCGCGGCCGACCCCAGCGCGAACGCGGCGCCGAGCCGGGCCGCCAGCACGTTGCGGAAATCCGAGAGCAGTGAGGCAGCCAGCACCAGCAGCAGCGCGACGGCGGCAGAGCGGAACGCGAGTTCGAGGGCGGCGAGGGTCATATCGGATTTTGCGCACGGCCTGCGTAAGAGAAGCCGAACATCCCCTGTTGCAGCGGCATTTTCAAGGACGATCCGAACCGAGCGATGACGGCGGAGCATGTGGAGCTGTTGCCACCCGCGGCGTCCCGTCCGGGCTTCGCCGCGACGGCGATGCCAAATCCTGCTAGGATCGAGCCAAGAAAGCCAAAAGGAGTCCATCATGAGCTGGCAGCCCTCCAACGATCCGGTGCTCGGCGATCCCATGTCCTGCGATGCGCTCGACCTCGTCATCGTGCCGCGCACCCGCGATCTCGGCGACGGATTTCAAGTGCGGCGCGCGCTGCCGCATGGCAAGCGGCAGATGGTCGGTCCCTTTATCTTCTTCGACCATTTCGGCCCGGTTCAGTTCATCGCCGGCAAGGGCATGGACGTGCGGCCGCATCCGCATATCGGGCTTGCCACCGTCACCTATCTGTTTGACGGCGCGATCATGCATCGCGACAGCGAGGGCAACGTCCGGGAGATCCAGCCCGGCGCGATGAATCTGATGACGGCCGGCCGCGGCATCGCCCATTCCGAGCGCACGCCGGATGCGCAGCGCGCCTCGGGCCAGAAGATGCTGGGGCTGCAGAGCTGGATCGCGCTGCCGGCCGGATCGGAAGAGATCGCGCCGTCGTTCCAGCATTACGGCGCGGGCGATTTGCCGATGATCTCGGAGCGCGATTTCACCGCGCGAGTGATCGCGGGCTCCGCCTTCGGCATCGCCTCGCCGGTCTCGATGGTGTCGCCTTGGTTCTACACCGAGGTGACGGCCGTTGCGGGCGCAAGCGTGCCGCTCGATCCTGATCACGAGGAGCGCGCCATCTACGTCGTCGACGGCGAGGTCGAGATCGCGGGCGAGCGCTACGAGGGGCCCCGGCTATTGATCTTCCGGCCCGGCGACCGCATCACCGTAAAGGCGCTGAAGGCCACGCGGATGATGTTTCTCGGCGGCGATGCGCTGGAAGGGCCGCGCCACATCTGGTGGAATTTCGTCTCCTCCAGCAAGGAGCGGATCGAGCAGGCCAAGCAGGACTGGAAAACCGGCCGCTTTGCCGCGGTTCCGCAGGAACATGAGTTCATTCCGCTGCCGGAATAGGCTAATCCGGTTTCCGGTCGCGCTGTCCGGCGCGGCTGGATTTTCTGCGCGAAAGCCTGCCTGCGAAAGTTTTTCCGATGATCACCATGCTCTCCAGTGACCTGCCCCTGCCCAAGATCGGGCGCGGCAAGGTCCGCGACATCTACGCCGTCGACGACGACCGCCTGCTGCTCGTCACCACCGACCGCATCAGCGCGTTCGACGTCGTGATGGGCGAGACCATCCCGATGAAGGGCGCGGTGCTGACGCAAGTGAGCGCGTTCTGGTTTGGTGAGCTCGAAGGCGTGGTGCCGCATCACATGATCAGCGCCGACGCCGACGCGATCATCGCAGCCGTGCCGGCCTTGAAGCCGCATCGTTCCGAGATTCTCGGCCGCGCCATGCTCTGCCGCCGCACCACCGTGTTTCCGATAGAATGTGTGATCCGCGGCTATCTCTCCGGTTCGGCCTGGAAGGAATATGCGGCAAGCGGCACGCTTGCGGGCGAGAGGTTGAAAGCCGGACTGGTCGAGAGCGAGAAGCTCGATCCGGCGATCTTCAGTCCGGCGACCAAGGCCGAGACCGGCCATGACGAGAACATCACCATCGCGCGGATGCGCGAGGTCGTCGGCGACGAGACGGCCTATACGCTCGAAAGCATGACGCGCGCGATCTACACGCTGGGCGAGGAGCTGGCGCGCGAGCAGGGTATCATCATCGCGGACACCAAGTTCGAATTCGGCCGCGACAAGGACGGACGCATCATCCTGATCGACGAGGTGATGACGCCGGACTCCTCGCGGTTCTGGGCGGTCGACGCCTACAAACCCGGCCAGCCACAGGCCAGCTTCGACAAGCAACCGCTGCGCGACTATCTCGACGTCGAGCGCCGCGCCGGCCGCTGGAACGGCGACGCCCCGCCGCCGCCCTTGCCCGCAAGCGTGGTGGAGGCGACCAGCAAGAGGTATCTGGAAGCGTATCGCCGGGTGACCGGGAGCGAACTGAAGATTTAGCTTCGCCCTTTCGCCTCGCTCCGTCATTGCGAGCGCAGCGAAGCAATCCAGACTGTCTCCGCGGCGGGATTCTGGATTGCTTCGCTGCGCTCGCAATGACGTGGGGAGGTCGGCACCCTAAATCGCTGCCGAGGTCGCCCCGAAACTGTCGGCAACTTCACCTTTCAAAGAATCCTGTTGCACTAGGCTCGCAGTCGTCTACGTCTCGGACGGGAATTTTCATGAGCGAGTGCCAGGACGTGACAGATCCAGCAATTGGCTTCGGTCCGGTCACCGGAGCCAGTCCGTCGCTCAAGCGCGCGCTGAATGATATTTTGGGCGGAGGGGCCGCCAGCGTCCTGACCGTCACCTTCGGGCTGTCCTACGCGCTGCTGATCTTCGCCGGCCCGCTGTCGCCTTATCTGTCCTACGGCATTGCCGCGACCTTCATCAGCTCCGCGGTGCTCGCGGCCGTCATCGGGCTGGGAAGCTCCCTGCCCTTCGCAGTCGCCGGCCCCGACAGCTCGACCGCGGCGGTGACGGGCATTTTGGCCGCTTCGCTGGTCGAACGCATCGAAGCGGCTCATTTATCCCTGCTCCCGCCCGTCCTGATCACGCTTGGCCTGTCGACCGTGCTGACCGGAATTGTGCTGTGCGGATTGGGACTGACGCGGATGGGCCGCGCCATCCGCTACGTGCCTTATCCGGTGATCGGTGGCTTCCTCGGCGCCACCGGGCTTTTGATCGTCATGGGCGCGATCCGGGTGATTACCGATCATCCTCTGCAGTTTGCCACGCTGTCGCACTTCACCAACGGCATCACGCTTTCGGAACTGGGCGCCGCCTGCGCGATGGCGCTGGTGCTGTATCTGACCTGGCACCGCTCGCGCAGCCCGTTTGGATTGCCGATTATCCTGATCGGCGGCATGCTCACGGCACATCTGGCGTTCTGGATCGCAGGGATTTCGCCGGAGCAGGCGCGTGCCATGGGCTGGACCTTCCGGCCCCCGCCGCCGGCGACATTCATGCTGCCCTGGCACACCGAGGACCTCGCCCGTTATCCCTGGTCAGCAGTACCGGACCTGCTCGGCAATTTGGTCGCCGTCATCTTCGTCGCGGCCTCCAGCACGCTGTTCAACACTACCGGGATCGAAGTCGCCGTGCATCGCGAGGCCAATCTGGAGCGCGAGCTGAACGTCACGGGTGTCGCCAACATCCTGACTGGCGCCCTCGCCGGCTATGCCGGCTGTGTCTCCGTCAGCCGCTCGATCCTCAATTTCTCCAGCGGCGGCCGCGGGCGCCTGTCCGGCCTCACGGTTGCTGCCATGTCGCTGCTGATGCTCGCGGTTGCGCCGGAGCTGCTCGGCTTCATGCCGAAATTCGTGCTCGGCGGCCTGCTGCTCTATCTCGGCGCCGACCAGCTGCACAAATGGCTGATCGAGTCGCGCAAGAGGCTCTCGAAGCTCGAATATCTGTCGCTGGTCGCCATCATCGCGATCATCGTCGCCTGGGGCTTCGTGCCGGGCATCCTGATCGGTGTCGTCATCGGCTGCGCGACCTTCGCGTTCAGTGCGGCGCGGGTCGAATCGATCAAATACAGCTTCGACGGTTCCGAATATCGCTCCTCGCTCGACCGCTCGCGCGATGACCAGCAGGTGCTGCTGGCCCATGGTGGCAAGATCCAGGGCCTGAATCTGCAGAGCTATCTGTTCTTCGGCTCCGCCAACCGGCTCTACCAGCACGTCAAGCTGCTGCTCCAGCAACGCCCGGAGTGCCACTATCTGCTGTTCGACTTCAAGCTCGTCACCGGCGTCGATTCTTCGGCCGCCTACAGTTTCGCCCAGATCAAACGCAGCGCAGGTGACCTCGGCGTCGAGCTGATCCTGGTGCACCTGTCGGCCGCGGCCGAGAAGGTGCTGCGCTCCAGCGATTTCATCGGCGAAGGCGTTGCCGTCGTTCCCGAGCTCGATCATGCGCTGGAGTGGTGCGAGAACGAGCTCATCGCGCAGCACCAGGAGCTGGCGCAGGAGGAGGCGAGCCTGCGCGACTGGTTCACGGGGATGCTCGACAGCGAGGACGACGCCGACGCGCTGATTCGCTGCTGCCAGCGCCTCGAGGTCGAGGCCGGCGAGGTCATCGTGCAGGCCGGCGATCCCGCCGATTCCATGCACTTCATCCTCGACGGCCGCGTCGGCATCATGATCCCGGCCGACGACGACCGCACCACCCGCGTGCGCAGCCTCGGCCGCTACACTACGATCGGCGAGATGGGACTGGTGTCACAGACCCCGCGCAGCGCCACCATCCAGGCCGAGGTCGACAGCGTGCTCTATGTGCTGAACACGCACCAGTTCGACGCGATCAAGAGCGAGGATCCCGCGCTCAGCCACAAGCTGCTGACCTATTTCGTCTCGGTGATGGCCGAGCGGCTGACATTTGCGAATCGGACGATCTCGGTGCTGCGGCGGTAGCACCGCCTTGGCGGAAACACCGCGCCCCAAACTCCGATGTCGTCCTGGCGAAAGCCAGGACCCATAATCACCGGCCAGAGTTCTTACAAAGACGCGTGGTTGGCCACTCGCGCTACAACTTCTCCTTGGGGTAATGGGTCCTGGCTTTCGCCAGGACGACCAAGGAACAGCACGCACGCAATAGCGGGGGCCTACACCCCCGCCATCATCACGTATTTGATCTCGACATATTCTTCCATGCCGTGATGCGAGCCTTCGCGCCCCAGGCCGCTTTCCTTGACGCCGCCGAAGGGCGCGACTTCGGTGGTGATCAGGCCGGTGTTGACGCCGACCATGCCGGATTCCAGCGCTTCGGCGACGCGCCAGACGCGGCCGAGATCGCGGGCGTAGAAGTAAGAGGCGAGCCCGAATGGCGAGGCGTTGCACATGGCGATGACGTCGGCTTCATCCTTGAAGCGGATCACCGGGGCGAGCGGACCGAACGTTTCCTCCTGCGCGACCAGCGAGTCCGGCTTGACGTCGGCGAGCACGGTCGGCTCGAAGAAGGAGCGCCCGAGCTCGCTGCGCTTGCCGCCGGTGACGATCTTGGCGCCGCGCTTCACGGCATCCGCGATGTGGCGCTCGACCTTGTCGACCGCTTTCATGTTGATCAGCGGCCCCTGCGTGATGCCGCTCTCGGTGCCGTCGCCGATCTTCATCGTGGCAACTTTCTTCGACAGCTTCTGCACGAACTCGTCGTAGATCTTGTCCTGGGCGTAGAGGCGATTGGCGCAGACGCAGGTCTGGCCCATGTTGCGGTACTTCGAGACGATCGCGCCTTCGACTGCCGCATCGATGTCGGCGTCGTCGAACACCACGAACGGCGCGTTGCCGCCGAGCTCGAGGCCGAGCCGCTTCACGCCGACGGAGGCCTGCTGGTACAGAATCTTGCCGACGGCGGTCGAGCCGGTGAAGCCGACGAAGCGCACCGCCGGATGCTCGCACAGCACCTTGCCGATCGGCGGCGCATCGCCGGTGATGATGTTGAACACGCCCTTGGGCACGCCGGCCTTCTCCGCCAGCACCGCAAGCGCCAGCGCCGACAGCGGCGTTTCGTTGGCGGGCTTGAGCACCACGGTGCAGCCGGCCGCAAGCGCCGGCGAGACTTTGCGCGTGATCATCGAGTTCGGGAAATTCCACGGCGTGATCGCGCCGCAGACGCCGATCGGCTGCTTGATCGCGAGCAGACGCGCATCGGGGCGCTGGGTCGGGATGGTCTCGCCATAGACGCGGCGCGCTTCTTCGGCGAAGAATTCGACATAGGCGCCGCCGATGTCGACCTCGCCAAGCGCTTCGCTCAGCGGCTTACCCTGCTCGGAGGTGAGGATCAGCGCCAGGTCCTCGCGGTTGGCGATGATCAGCTCGAACCATTTACGCAGAATGTTTGAGCGCTGCTTGGCGGTGTGCTTGGCCCAAGCCGGGAACGCACGCTCGGCGGCTTCCACGGCCCTGGTGGCATCATCGGCCGAGAGCTGCGGCACCTTTGCGAGCTCGACGCCGGTCGCCGGATTGTTCACGGCAAACGTCGGCGAACCGACCCAGGCGCCATCAATGTAGCAGGCCTCCTTCAGCAGCGAGGGGTCCTTCAACCGGTCGCGCAGGGCGGCGGTGGTGTGCTGAGCACGTGCGGCGGCAGTCGGGGTCATGGCGTTGCTCCCTAGGACGATCGGATCGGCCGGAATATAGGGACGAGCGGCGCGCAATGCACCGTCCCGCAACGCGCATCTGCCTATGACGAAATTGGCAGCCGCGGCCTCAGGCCGCGCCGCTCATATAGGTCTCGCGCCGTCCGATCATGCGCTCGGCGGCCGCCTTGGCGCCGGCCTTCGAGGAGGTCGCGCAGGTGCGGTATTCGAGATCGGGCGCATCGGACGTGTCGCGGCGGCCGAACCAGGATTTTGAACCGACCGGAAGCAGCGCCAGGGCCTGCGCCAGATTGTCGACGGCGCCGAAGGAATAGAGTGCGCCGGTGCCGGCGATGCGGACTTCGTAAATGCCGGGCGAGATCGGCGCCTCGAGATTCTCGCCCCGTCCGGGACGGGGATAGCGCTTCCATTCGCTCCAGGTCGAAATCATCAAAGGTCCCCTCGCGGCCGATGACCGCCAAATTTGCATCAAGTCTTAACGGCGGCCGCGCGATTGGCCCGGGCGCTGAACGCCGCAACGCACAAAATGTTTCAAGTGCTCGAAAACTCTCGAAACATATCGCCTCGGCCCATCCCGGGTCACCGCGAAGTGCGGCCATCCACCACAGATTGTGAGGAGGTGGTGCAGTTCAGCCGCCTTGTCGTCCTGCGTCAGGCACCGACCGTCAAGTCACGACATCGCGACCGACGCAGATAGGTGGATGTGCTTGCCGCGCGGCGGATGCGGGAGGACAATCGATCACTTCAAACAATAATCAAACCGGAGGAAACGCGCATGCAAAGCCAAGCAGAGATCGACGACGTCCTGCGCAAGAAGAGCGACGCAAAAGAGATTCCCGGCGTCGTGGCGATTGCCGCCAGCGGCAGCGAAGTGCTGTATCAGGGTGCATTCGGCAAGCGTGACTTGTCCAAGCACGATGCGATGACCACAGACAGCGTGTTCTGGATCGCATCGATGACGAAGGCGGTGACGACCGCAGGCGCGATGCAACTGGTCGAACAAGGCAAGCTGTCGCTCGATGCGCCGATCGGATCAGTGCTGCCCGATCTCGCCAAGCCACAGGTGCTCGAAGGCTTCGATGCCAAGGGCGAGCCGAAGCTGCGGCCGGCGAAGGGGCCGATCACGCTGCGCCAGCTCATGACCCACACCGCCGGTTTTGCCTACAACGTGTGGAACGGCGACTGCGCGCAATATCTGGAGAAGACCGGAACCCCGAACATCTTCTCTTGCCAGAACGTCGCGCTGAAGACGCCGATCATGTCTGATCCCGGCACCCGCTGGGAATATGGCATCAACATCGACTTCGTCGGCAAGGCGGTGGAAGCCGTGAGTGGCAAGCGGCTCGACGCTTATCTGCGCGACCACATGTTCACGCCGCTGGGCATGAACGATACCGGCTTCAAGATCACCGACAACATGCGCCAGCGGCTGGTCGCCACGCATGCACGCGGCGAGGATGGATCGCTGGCGCCGATCCCGTTCGAGATCGAACAGAGTCCGGAATTCCATATGGGCGGCGGCGGCCTTTACGGCACTGCCGGCGACTACATCAAGTTCACCCAGATGATCCTGAACAAAGGCCGCGGCAACGGCAACCAGGTGCTGAAGCCCGAGACGGTCGCTCTGATGGGTCAGAACCACATCGGCGATCTCACCATTGGCAAGATGACGACGGTGGCACCCATATACACGAACGACGTCGATCTCTTTCCCGACATCGTGAAGAAGTGGGGGCTCTCCTTCCTGATCAACACCGCCAAGACGGCGGAAGGCCGCAGCGCCGGCAGTCTCGCCTGGGCTGGTCTCGCCAACACCTATTTCTGGATCGATCCGGCGCGCGATGTTTCCGGCGTGATCCTGATGCAGGTGTTGCCATTCGTCGACGCCAAGTGCTTGGAGACGTTCGCGGGATTTGAGCGCGGGATTTATGCCGGGCTCGATGCGGGGAGTGGGCAGAAGGCGGCGTGAGGAAGTAGCGCGGCGCTCTCACCACACGAAAACTGTCATTCCCCGCGAAAGCGGGGAATCCAGTACGCCGCGGCTTCTCCGTATCGCACCGCCGTCTCTGGAATTGCCCGCCTTCGCGGGCGATGACGGCGGAGAGTGTGGAGAGCACGTGCCACAAGCTCGTCATTGCGAGCGAAGCGAAGCAATCCAGTCTGTCTCTGCGGAAAGACTCTGGATTGCTTCGCTTCGCTCGCAATGACGGAATGCGCGGAGGCTGCTCGCCTTACCCCGTCAGCCCGCGCTGCTCGGCGAGCTCCTTCAGCGACACCTGCGGCCTGGCGCCGATGTGCTGGATCACTTCGGCCGCGGCAAGCGCACCGAGCTCACCGCACTGCTTGTACGCAAGGTTACGTGCGAGGCCGAACAGGAAGCCGGCGGCGAAGAGGTCGCCGGCGCCAGTGGTGTCGACCAGCTGGGCAATGGGGAACGCGGGCGCGGCAACGGCGTCTTCCGGCGACACCACCATGCAGCCCTTCTCGCTGCGCGTGACCACGCCGAGATTGACATCGTTGCGCAGCTGCTTCAGCGCGGTGTCGAAGTCGGAGGTCGTGTAGAGCGAGTGCAGCTCGGATTCGTTGGCGAAGACGATGTCGACGGTGCCGTTGCGCATCAGCGCCAGAAACTCGTCGCGGTAGCGATCGACGCAGAACGAATCCGACAGCGTCAGCGCCACCTTGCGCTTGGCGTCATGGGCGATCTTGGCGGCCTTGACGAAAGCGTCCTTGGCGTTCTTGGGGTCCCAGAGATAGCCCTCGAGATAGACGATGCCGGCGCTTGCGATTTCGGCCGGATCGATGTCGGCGGGCGACAAATCCTGCGCGGCGCCGAGATAGGTGTTCATGGTCCGCTCGCCGTCCGCGGTGACCAGGATGTAGGAGCAGCCGGTGGCGGCGCCGTCCTTGGCGGCGGGCGTGTTGAAGGCGACGCCGGCAGCGCGGATGTCATGCATATAGAGCTTGCCGATCTGGTCGTCCTTGACCTTGCCGACATAGGCCGCACGGGCACCAAGGCTCCCAATGCCGACGATGGTGTTGGCAGCCGAGCCGCCCGAGACTTCGGTCGCCGGGCCCATGTCCTTGTAGATGGCGGCGGCGCGGGCCTCGTCGATCAGGGACATGCTGCCCTTGGTCATGCCGTGCCGGGCGAGAAAGGCCTCGTCGGTCCGGACCAGCACGTCGAACAGCGCATTGCCGATGCCGAGAACGTCATATTTCACGTCAGCCATTCACTTTGTTCCCGTTGCCCGATTGCGATCTCGCGGAAAATCCGCTTCCTGTCGGCCTGAAAATGTAGCCCGCGGCCTATCACGACCGGCCGTGCCCGAGCAAGCAACGGTATTATTACGCCAGATGATCCGCTCCTTCCTGACGGTATCTACGGGAACACTGGCCTCGCGGCTACTGGGTTTTGCGCGCGATTCCATGATTGCCGCATTGCTGGGCACCGGCGCTGTGGCGGATGCTTTTCTGGCGGCGTTTCAGCTCGTCAACGTGGTGCGGCGGCTGCTCAGCGAGGGCGCGCTGAACGCGGCGCTGATTCCGGCCTGGCTGCGCATCCGCGAGCGCGATGGCGACAAGGCCGCAGCGGCGTTCGCAGGACGCGTGCTCGGCACGGTCAGTGCGGCCCTGATCGGAATCTCGATCGTCATTGCGCTCCTGATGCCGCTGATCATCACGGTCATTGCGCCCGGCTTTCTCGGCAGCACGACGCTCGATCTCGCCGTCCAGAACGCGCGGCTGATGCTGCCCTATCTCGCATTCGCCGGTCCGGTCACCGTACTGATGGGACTGCTCAACGCGCAGGGGCGCTTTGCGCTCACGGCGTTCTC
The DNA here is from genome assembly GCF_023074015.1 of Bradyrhizobium sp. 142. NCBI lineage: Bacteria > Pseudomonadati > Pseudomonadota > Alphaproteobacteria > Hyphomicrobiales > Nitrobacteraceae > Bradyrhizobium > Bradyrhizobium sp. 142. The sequence goes on along the minus strand of NZ_JADPKQ010000509.1, from coordinate 72,067 downwards.
GCCGCTGCTGTTCAACATCGCGCTGATCGTCGCGATCGCGGCGCTGTTGCTCGGCCACGCCGACGCTGTCTTCGCAGCATGGATGCTGGCCACCACCGTCGGCGTTGCCGGCCTGCTGCAACTCCTGATGCTGCTGTCGCAGCGGAGCGCACATCTTGCGACACCGCTGCGCGCAAATTTCGACAAGGAGATGCGCGGCTTCTTCGCCAAGGCTATCCCAGGCATGATCGCGAGCTCGGGCCCGCAATGGCTGATGGTCGCCGGCGCGATCATCGCCTCCGCCACGCCGTCGGCGGTCTCCTGGCTCTATTTCGCCAACCGCCTGATCGAGCTGCCGCTCGGCATCGTCGGTGTCGCCATGGGCACCGTTCTGGTGCCGGAGCTGACGCGCGCGGTGGCTAGCTGCGACCGCAGCGCGGTGGCGCATGCGGAATCGCGTGCGCTGGAACTAGCGGCCGGGCTTGCGCTGCCCGCAACGCTCGGCCTGATGGTGCTGGCCGAGCCGATCGTGCGGCTGTTGTTCGAGCATGGCGCCTTCGGCGCCGCTGACAGCGCCGCCACCGCGCACGCCCTGATGTGGCTGGCGCTGGGGCTGCCGGCTCATGTGCTGATCAAGGCGCTGTCGCCGGCCTTCTATGCCCGCAGCGATACGATGACGCCGCTGCTTTCAACCGCCAAGGGGTTTGCGGTCGCGGTCGCGCTCGCGGTGCTGCTCGGCCAATTTTTCGGCTCAACCGGGATCGCCGCGAGCATCGCAGCGGGCGCCTGGAGCAGCGCCCTCGCCCTGCTGCGGAGAGGCACCACCGAGTTCGGCTTCTCGGTCGACGCGGCGGCCCAAAAGCGGCTGCCGCGGATCGTGCTCGCGGCAGCCCTCATGGGCGCCCTGCTCTGGCTGACCGCGGGCTTCGTGCCTGCCGCGGCCCATGGCATCATCCGCTTCGTTGCGCTGGGCGTGCAGATTGCCGCGGGAATCGGCGTCTACGGCCTGCTGCTGCAAATCCTCGGCGTCGCGTCCTGGCGTGAGGCGATCAGCGCGCTGAAACGTCCGGCTCACTAGAGGAGCTCGTCGACGGCCCCTTCACCTCTCCCATCGGGAGAGGTCGATTTGCACAGCAAATCGGGTGAGGGGACCCGGTCTCTCGTTGGAGCCTAATCCCTCACCCGCGCCTTCGGCGCGACCTCTCCCTATGGGAGAGGTGGAATTACACTTGACGACGCTCCGCCGCTGTTGGAAACGACGGCCGATTACCTCCAGGAAAGCTTGCCAGGAAAGCTTAACATGCCATTCGTTGAACGGGTCTTTTCGGGCGTCCAGCCGACCGGCAATCTGCATCTCGGCAATTATCTCGGCGCGATCGTCAACTTCGTGAAGATGCAGGAGACCCACAGCTGCATCTATTGCGTCGTCGACATGCATGCGATCACGCAAGGGCTGGACGTCTGGGGCGGACCGGCCGAGCTCGCGCGCAACACCCGCGAGGTGACCGCGGCTTTCATCGCAAGCGGCATCGATCCGAACAAGCACATCGTCTTCAACCAGAGCCAGGTCTCGGGTCATGCCGAGCTCGCCTGGATCTTTAACTGCGTCGCCCGCATGGGCTGGCTGAACCGCATGACGCAGTTCAAGGAGAAGGCCGGCAAGGATCGCGAGAACGCTTCGGTCGGGCTGTACGACTATCCGGTGCTGATGGCGGCCGACATCCTGCTCTATCGCGCGACCCACGTGCCGGTGGGCGAGGACCAGAAGCAGCATCTCGAACTCTCGCGCGACATCGCGCAGAAGTTCAACAATGATTTCGGTGACTCGATCCGCAGCCACGGCGCCAATGACGGCCTGTTCTTCCCGCTGCCGGAGCCCTTGATCACGGGACCCGCGACGCGCGTGATGAGCCTGCGCGACGGCACCAAGAAAATGTCGAAGTCGGATGCGTCGGACAATTCACGCATCAATTTAACCGACGACGCCGACACCATCGCGCAGAAGGTGCGCAAGGCGAAGACCGATCCGGAACCGCTGCCGACCGAAGAAAAGGGTCTGGAAGCGCGTCCCGAGGCCGACAATCTCGTCGGCATTTTCGCCGCGCTCTCCGGCCGCTCGAAAGCCGAGGTGCTGCGCGATTTCGGCGGCGGCCAGTTCTCCAGCTTCAAGAACGCGTTGGTGGAGCTGTGCGTCACCAAGCTTTCGCCGATCGCCGGCGAGATGAAGCGCCTCGTCGCCGACCCCGGCCATATCGACGCGATCCTGAACGACGGCGCCGATCGGGCCCGCACCATCGCCGACGAGACCATGAAGCTCTCCAAGGACATCGTCGGTTTCATCCGCCCGCGCTGATTGTTGCGTTCGCGCGCCACGGCGCCGGCCGACCTCCCCTCTCCCAAAGCGTGAGGGAGTGTGGCAGCATGCCGGCGGTGCACACGCCGGGACATGCATGACCAGCAAGCGACAGTGCTTCGAGCCGGATCACAAGCCCAAATGCCTTGTCATCGTTGACGACACTGCCGAATGGGATCGCGCGGTCTATTACGCCAGCCGCTGGGCGATCCGAGCCGGCGGCGGCGTGGTTATGCTGCGCATCATCGAGATCGAGGACCAAAACCAGCAATGGCTGGGGGTCGCCGACATCATGCGCGCCGAAGCACATGAAGAGGCCAATGCCGCGCTCGACCGCGCCACCGGCCGCGCCAACGGCATCGCCGCGATCACCCCGGAACGGGTCATCCGCGAAGGCGCGCCGATGGAACAGCTGCTCGCGGTGATCGACCAGGATCCCGAAATCGCCATGCTGGTGCTGGCCGCCAATCCCGGCGCCGAAGGCCCGGGGCCACTGGTCACACTGCTCGCACATGCGCTCGGCACGTTCCCCGTTCCCGTGACGATCATTTCCGGCGCCCTGAGCGACCAAAGCGTGGATTCGCTGTCGTAGAAGTCGCTCTTACCCTCCCCTGGAGGAGGAGGGTCGATCGCGCGCAGCGCGAGCGGGGCGGGGTGACGGTCTCTCCGCATCGAACAGCGCCCGTGTGGAGAGATCACCCCACCCCGGCGCTTCGCGCCGACCCTCCCCCTCCAGGGGAGGGTGAAGTAGTGACATAAGCCTATGAAACTTCTGCCGAACTGTCCCCCATGCCCTTGACCGTGCGTTCCCCGTCGCCATCTGCTAGTGGATAGCCTACGCGCCGGCCTTGAACCGGCGACGTCCGGAGAAAGCCATGTTCATTCAGACCGAAGCCACCCCCAATCCCGCCACGCTCAAGTTCATTCCCGGCCGCGTCGTGACCGACGGCGGCCCGATGGAGTTTTCGAGCCGTGAAGCCGCCACCCGCTCGCCGCTCGCCGAAAAGCTGTTCGAGGTGCCCGGCATCACCGGCGTGTTCTATGGCTCCGACTTCATCACCGTGACCAAGGCGGGCGGTGAATGGCAGCAGCTCAAGCCCGCGATTCTCGGCGCCATCATGGAGCACTACATGTCCGGCGCGCCGCTGCTCGCCGACGGCGCGGCGCCAAGCGATAGCGAGCTCGACGACGCGGACGAGTTCTTCGACGAGGCGGACGCCGAGACGGTCGACATGATCAAGGATTTGATCGAGACCCGGGTGCGGCCGGCGGTCGCCAATGACGGCGGCGACATCACCTTCCGCGGCTTCAAGGACGGCATCGTCTATCTCAACATGAAGGGCGCCTGCTCCGGCTGCCCGTCATCGACCGCGACGCTCCAGCACGGCATCCAGAACCTGTTGAAGCACTTCGTGCCGGATGTGGTCGAAGTCCGGCCGATGTGATTGCGCGTTCGACGATCGAGTTGAACACCGTCATGCCCGGGCTTGTCCCGGGCATTCACATTTTGGGCGGCAAAACCGTGGATGGCTGGGTCAAGCCCGGCCATGACGGCAAGAACATTGGGCATCATCCGATCGCTAATGATATGCTTGCCGCCATGCTGATCCTTGCCATCGATACTGCGCTCGAAGCATGCGCGGCCGCCGTGCTCGACACCGAGGCAGGCGAACTCCTTGCGCGGGAGCAGCTTCTGATGAAGCGCGGCCACGCCGAGGCGCTGATGCCGATGATCGCGCGCGTCATGCGATCAGCCAATCTCGCCTTCACCTCGCTCGACCGCATCGCCGTCACCGTCGGCCCTGGCAGTTTCACCGGCTTGCGCGTCGGCATTTCGGCGGCACGCGGCCTTGCGCTTGCGGCCAAGCGGCCGGCCGTCGGGCTGACGACACTGTCGGCCTATGCCGCCGCCATCATCGGCCAGAGCGGAACGGCGCCCGTGATCTCGGCGATCGATGCGCGGCACGATCACGTCTATTTCCAGATCGTCGCCGGCGACGGCAGCCAGCTGGTGCGGCCGAAAGTCGCCAGCGTCGACGAGGCGATTGCGGCCTCGCAATTCGGCGCGCCGCATCTGGTCGGCAATGCCGCAAAGATCCTCGCCGAGCGCTGGCCGAAGGACGCACCGCAACCGGTTGCGGTCGATGCGCAAGCCGCGCCCGACATCGGCTGGGTGGCCTGGCTCGGCGCGGCCGCCGATCCCGAAACAACGCCGGCGCGACCGTTCTATTTGCGCGCGCCCGATGCAAAGCCGGCAGTACAGCCGCTACTCGCAGCGCAAGCCGCGACCTCATGATGACATGGCTGTCGCAATGGTGGCGCGGCGGCACTGCCGCCGTCGAGCCAGCGGCTGCGGGCGACGCCGCGCGGCTGGCCCAGCTTCACGGTGAATCCTTTGCGCGGGGCTGGGGCGAGGGCGAGTTCGAGGCCATGCTCAGTGAGCGCAACACGCTCATCCATCGCCTGCGTCTGGGTCGCAAGACGGTCGGCTTTGCAGTGTCGCGAATCGGCGCGGATGAAGCGGAAATCCTCTCCATCGCCGTCGATCGGGCCCTTCGCGGTCGCGGCCTCTCCCGCACGCTGCTGATGACCCATCTCGGCCACCTTGCAGGGCGCGGCGTGCGCACGATATTTCTGGAAGTCGAGGAAAACAACCAGCCGGCGCGACGGCTTTATGACCGGGCCGGATTCATGGTGGTCGGGCGCCGCGAACGCTACTATAAGCAGCCGAACGGGGAACAATTGAACGCACTTCTGATGCGACGTGACTTGTCGTAACATTGTTGGCACAAAGCGCCCCCTCAGGCAGACAATTATGACCGCACTGAAACCTTCCTCCGCAGCACCCACATCGACCGCGGCCGGCATCGAGGCGCGCTGTGCCGCCACCGGCATGCGCATGACCGAGCAGCGGCGTGTCATCGCCCGCGTGCTAGCTGAGGCGGTCGATCATCCCGACGTCGAGGAATTGTACCGGCGCTGTGTCGCCGTCGACGACAAGATCTCGATCTCGACGGTCTATCGCACCGTAAAGCTGTTCGAGGATGCCGGCATCATCGAACGCCACGATTTCCGCGAAGGCCGCGCCCGCTACGAGCAGATGCGCGACAGCCATCACGATCACCTCATCAATCTGCGCGACGGCAAGGTGATCGAGTTCACCTCGGAAGAGATCGAGAAGCTGCAGTCGGAAATCGCACGCAGGCTCGGCTACAAGCTGGTCGACCATCGCCTCGAGCTCTATTGCGTGCCGCTCGACGACGACAAACCGACGCCTTGATCGCGTTTTTACGGATCATGCGCTAGTGCCCGTCGATCTCATCATCTTCGATTGCGACGGCGTGCTGGTCGACAGCGAGGTAATCTCCTGCCGCGCGCACGCGGATGTGCTGACCCGGCACGGCTATCCGATCACGTCGGAGCAGGTGTTCGAGCGCTTCCTCGGACGATCGATGCGCCAGGCGACCCGCGAAGTCGAAGCGGAATTGGGCCGCCGTCTGCCGGAGGATTTCCACGCGCAAGTCTACACGGAGATTTTCCAAGCATTCGCGACTTTGCTGGAAGCCACACCCCACATCAGCGACACGCTGGCCCAGATCGCTGTGCCGATCTGTGTCGCTTCGAGCGGTCCGCCGGAGAAGATAAGCGCCAGCCTCAATCGCGTTGGTTTGTACGACAGGTTCTCGCCGAACATTTTTTCCGCGGTGCAGGTGCCAAACGGCAAGCCGGCACCGGACCTGTTCCTGTTCGCGGCCTCTGAAATGGGCGTGCCGCCTGAGCGCTGTGTCGTGATCGAGGACAGCCTGGCGGGAAGTGCCGGCGCCCTGGCGGCCGGCATGACCGTGTTCGGCTTCCACGGCGGCAGCCATTGCGGCGACGGCTATGCCGAAACGCTGCGCCAAGCCGGGGCAGACCTGACCTTCGACGACATGCGGCAATTGCCGGAATTGGTCCGGCGCGTCGAGGCGGACGCTTTGGCGGAGTGATTCCGCCCGACCACCGTCGTTCCAGGGCACGCAGCACCCGCGAAGGCCGGAATCCAGGGCTTTTGGGTCGAGATTCCGGCTGAGCTCGCTGCGCGAGCGCCCGGAAAAGCCCCTTCGGGGTCCATTCGCTGGATTTTCGCCGCTCCAGCCTATATCTGAGGGCTGTTCTCCACCTCAATTTCGGGTTCCATGACCCCGCCGCGCAAGCTGCACATCAAATCATATGGCTGCCAGATGAACGTCTACGATGCCCAGCGCATGGTGGACACGCTGGCCCCGGAAGGATTCGTGGAGACGGCCAGCGCCGAGGACGCCGACCTCGTCATCCTCAACACCTGCCACATTCGCGAGAAGGCATCCGAAAAGGTCTATTCCGAGCTCGGCCGGCTGCGCGCCGCCAAGGACGAGGCCGCACGCGGGGGCCGCGCGATGCAGATCGCGGTCGCGGGCTGCGTGGCGCAGGCCGAGGGCGAAGAGATCGTGCGCCGCGCCCCCGTCGTCGACGTCGTGGTCGGCCCGCAGAGCTACCATCATCTGCCGGAGCTGCTGAAGCGCGCCGCCAATGAAGGCCGTGCGATCGAGACCGAGTTTCCGGCCGCCGACAAGTTCGGCTTCCTCGCCCAGCCAAGGCCCGAGGCGATCCGGGCACGCGGCATTTCCGCCTTCGTCACGGTGCAGGAAGGCTGCGACAAGTTCTGCACCTTCTGCGTCGTGCCGTACACGCGCGGCGCCGAAGTCTCGCGTCCCGTGACGAAGATCATCGACGACGCGACGCGGCTTGCCGACAACGGCGTGCGCGAGCTGACGCTGATCGGGCAGAACGTCAACGCCTATCACGGCAACGGACTCGACGGAAAAAGCTGGCCGCTTGGCAAATTGCTCGAGCGCCTGGCACGGATTCCCGGCATCGCGCGGCTGCGCTATTCGACCAGCCATCCTTGCGACGTCGACGACAGCTTGATTGCGGCCCACCGCGACCTCGAGGCGCTGATGCCGTTCGTGCACCTGCCGGTGCAGTCGGGCTCGGACCGGATTCTGGCGGCCATGAACCGGAAACATACCGCCGATAATTATCGGCGCGTCATCGACCGTTTCCGGGCCGCACGCCAAGACATTGCTTTTTCATCAGATTTTATCGTCGGCTTCCCCGGCGAGAGCGAGCAAGATTTTCTCGCGACCCTCGCACTTGTCACGCAAATCGGCTACGCTGCGGCTTATTCGTTCAAATACTCCGCCCGGCCGGGAACGCCGGCCGCGGACATGCAGGAGACGGTGTCCCCCGCCGAGATGGACCAGCGATTGGAGCGGCTCCAGGAACTGATCGACAGCCAGCAATCGGCCTTCAACAAGGCCGCGATTGGCACAACCGTCGACGTGCTGTTCGAGCGCCCGGCACGCAAGGACGGCCAGATCGTCGGCCGAACCGCCTTCCTGCAGCCTGCCCATGTGATGGCGCCGCCCGATATCATCGGAAAAATCCTGCCGGTCCGGATCGACAGCCTCGAACGCTACAGTTTCCTCGGTGAGCTCGTGACGCCACGCACTGCGCGTGAGCCCGCTTTATCACCCATCGCCACTGGAGCCTGAACCCTTGCCAAAAAGCGCATCGGATTCGCCTTCCTTCGCTCCCAACCGCAAATTTGACCGCGACATGCAGGTACCGCCGGAAACCCAGGTCGTCATCGATTTCGACGACAACCGCGCCGCGTCCGCACTCGTCGGCCCCTACGGCCAGAACCTCGCGCAAATCGAGCGGCGGCTCGGCGTCGTCGTGGATTCCAAGGGCAACCACATCACCATCGGCGGCACGCGCGACGGCTGCGATGCCGCCCGCCGCGTGCTGGAAATGCTCTACGCCCAGGCGGTGAAGGGACAGGATCTCGACCAGGGCGAAGTCGAAGGCGCGATTCGCTCCGTGATCGCGCAAGGCTCGCTGTTCGAGTTCGACGCCAAATCGGCCAAATCGACCTTCGAGAGCATCAATTTGCGCAAGCGCCCGGTGCGGGCGCGCACCGCCGCGCAGGATTCCTACATCCGCGCGCTGAAGCGCCACGAGCTGGTGTTCGGCGTCGGCCCCGCCGGCACCGGCAAGACCTGGCTCGCAGTTGCGCATGCCGCACAGCTGTTCGAGCGCAAGGAGGTCGACAAGATCATCCTGTCGCGCCCGGCGGTCGAGGCCGGCGAGCGGCTCGGCTTCCTGCCCGGCGACCTCCGCGAGAAGGTCGATCCCTATCTGCGCCCGATCTACGACGCGCTCTACGACCTTATGGACGCGCGCATCGTCGAGCGCGCGCTCCAGACCGGCGAGATCGAAATCGCACCGCTCGCCTTCATGCGTGGCCGCACGCTCACCAATGCCGCCATCATCCTGGACGAGGCGCAGAACACCACCTCGATGCAGATGAAGATGTTCCTGACCCGTCTCGGCGAGAACAGCCGCATGATCGTGACCGGCGACCCCTCGCAAATCGACCTGCCCAACGGGCAGACCTCGGGCCTCGCGGAAGCGACCCGGCTGCTGGGCGGCGTCGAGGGCATTTCGCAAGTTCATTTCACTGCCGAGGACGTGATTCGCCATGAGCTCGTGGCGCGGATCGTCTCGGCGTACGAAGGGCAGCCGCAGCGGCCGCCCATCGGCAACAGATCCTGACGGGACAACAGCCGGACCATGCGGGCGCGAACACAGCGCCCTTCGTTCCGAACAAAGCCATGTTACATCCCAACCTTCCCATGACCGAGGTCCTCGTCGTCGCCGATTGCTGGCAGAGCGAGCCTGACGCCGAGACCGTGATTCAGCGCGCGGTTGCGGCCGCCGCCGAATCGGTCGACGAAGACGTCGCCGAGGCCGAAGTGGCTGTCATGCTGACCGACGATGCCGGCATCCGCACGCTCAACAGCAACTGGCGCGGCCTCGACAAGCCGACCAACGTGCTGTCGTTTCCGGCGCTCCAGCCGGAGGGCGCGCGGAAGCAGGGCGATGCGCCGCGCATGCTCGGCGACATCGCCATCGCATACGAGACCATGCGGCGCGAGGCGGACGAGGAGCAGAAGCCGTTCGACCACCATTTGAGCCATCTGGCCGTGCATGGATTCCTGCATCTGGTCGGCTACGACCACGAGAATGACGACGACGCGGAGGAGATGGAAGCGCTCGAAACCCAGATCCTGGCTCATCTCGGCATCCCCGACCCCTATGCCGACCGCTGACGGATGGATTGAGATGCCGGATTCCGACCCGACCCACGACAACCCGCGCAACACGCGCAACCTGCCCGTCGTCGTGACGCCCGGCGAGGTGATGCGCCCGACCGCGGAAAGCTGGCTGCTGCGCGCCATCCGCGCGCTGTTCGGCTGGAAGGCGGGATCGGTGCGCGACGATCTCCAGGTCGTGCTCAACGCCACGACGCCCGACGACACCGGGTTCTCCACCGTCGAACGGACCATGCTGCGCAACATTCTCAGCCTGCATGAGCGCCGCATCGCCGACGTCATGGTGCATCGCGCCGACATCATCGCGGTGAAGCGCGACATCCCGCTCGGCGAATTGATGGATCGTTTCGAGAGCGCCGGCCATTCGCGCCTCGTGGTCTACAACGAGACGCTCGACGATCCCGTCGGCATCGTCCATATCCGCGACCTGCTCGCCTTCATGACGGCGCGCGCGCGCGTGCCGCCAGTCACCAAGGCCAAGCGCAAGAAGCCGCTGCCGGCCGGGCTCGACCTGCGCGCCGTCGATCTCGCGCTGCCTCTTGAGGATGCGCGGATCATCCGCAAGCTGCTTTATGTGCCGCCGTCGATGCGGGCGATCGACCTGCTCGCGCAAATGCAGGCCACGCGCATTCACCTGGCGCTGGTGGTCGATGAATATGGCGGCAGCGACGGTCTGGTTTCGCTCGAGGACATCGTCGAGCAGATCGTCGGCGAGATCGACGACGAGCATGACAGCGACGAGCCGCCCTCGATCGTGCGCCTGCCCGACAACGCCTTCATCGCAGACGCCCGCGCCAGCCTCGACGATGTCCGTTCGGTGATAGGCGAGGACTTCGTCACCGGCGAGGCCGGCGAGGAAGTGGAGACGCTGGGCGGCTATCTCGTCAGCTTCGTCGGCCGCCTGCCGGTGCGCGGCGAGGTGATCTCGGGTCCGGGCAATTACGAGGTCGAGGTCCTCGATGCCGATCCGCGCCGCGTCAAGCGGCTGCGCATCTCGACACGGAAGGAGCGTCCCGCGCCCCGCACTCAGCGCGAGAGCCGCCGCCGCGAGTCCGCGCCGGAGAGCGGACAAACGCCTTCCGGCGACACGCCCAATCCGCCGCCTGCCGACGGGTCCGGTTCCCGGTGAGCCCCTTCCAGCGGCTTCGTCAGATCGCCCTCGCCATCATCTTGACCTGGGGATGGAAGCGCGCCGTGGTTGCGATGTCAGCCGGCGCGCTATCCGTTCTCGCGCTGGCGCCATTCAACGCCTGGCCGGTGCTGTTCGTCACCACCCCGGTGCTGGTCTGGCTGATCGACGGCGCCGGCGCCGGCCGGCTCGGCGGCGTCCCCGCAGCGGCGCTGACCGGCTACTGGTTCGGGCTCGGCTATTTCGTGCCCGGCCTCTACTGGATCGGCTACGCCTTCTTCGTCGAGGCCGACGTCTTTGCCTGGCTGACACCGTTCGCCGTGCTCGGCCTGCCGGCCTATCTCGCCGTCTTCACGGGAATCGGGTTTGCCCTGGCCCGCCTACTCTGGAGCAAGGACGCCACGCGCGTGCTTGCGCTGGCAGCGAGCCTCACCATCAGCGAATGGCTGCGCGGCCACGCGCTGAGCGGCTTTCCCTGGAACGCTTTCGGTTATGCGCTGTCGGAGCCGCTGCCGCTGGCGCAGACGGCGTCGCTGATCGGCCTGTGGGGCATGACCTTCCTCACAGTCGCGATCTTCGCAAGCCCCGCGGTGCTGATCGACCGCGCGTGGGATCGCCGCCTGTCGTGGAGCGCGCCGGCCGCTGCGGTCGCGCTGCTGATCGTCATGGGGATCTTCGGCGCGATCCGCCTGTCGCTGCATCCGACCACGATGGTCGCGGGCGCCAAGCTGCGTCTGATGCAGCCGAACCTCCAGCAGAACGCAAAATTCAACTACGCCGCAAAGGCGGAGGTGATGAAGAAATACCTCGCGCTGTCGGACCGCGCTTCCGGACCGCAATCGACCGGCGTGCGCGACGCCACCATCCTGATCTGGCCGGAATCCGCGTTTCCGTTCTTTCTGACCCGCGAGGCCGACGCGATGGCGCAAATCACCGAGCTGGTGCCGAAAGGCACTGTGTTGATCACCGGATCCGTCCGTGCCCCTGACCTGCCGCCGGGCAAGCCGATCACGCGTGCCTATAATTCAATCTACGTGATCGACCACGATGGCAGCGTGCTCGCCATCTACGACAAGCTGCATTTGGTGCCGTTCGGAGAATATCTTCCTTTCCAGGATCTGATGGAGAAGTTCGGCTTCGAGCAACTCACGCGGGTGCGCGGCGGCTTCATTCCGGGCACCGTGCGGCATGCGTTGCCGGTGCCGGGTGCGCCGCCGGCGCTGCCACTGATCTGCTACGAGGCGATTTTTCCCGGCGAAGTCGCGGCGCCCAACGAGCGCCCGGGCTGGATCGTGAACCTCACCAATGACGGCTGGTTCGGCATTTCGACCGGTCCTTACCAGCATCTGGAGCAATCGCGCATGCGCGCGATCGAGCTTGGCTTGCCGCTGGTCCGCTCCGCCAATACCGGCGTATCGGCAGTGATCGATCCGGTGGGGCGAACGATCGCAAGCCTCGGCCTCGGAATCGAAGGCATTTTGGATGCAAACCTGCCCGCCGCAATCCCGCCGACGATCTATGCAAAGGTTGGTGACGCACCCGCGGCCGTGCTCGTCGCATTGGCTGTGATTCTGGCGGTACGGCGACGTGTTGCCAAACGGTACCCCTGATCACGCCGTCACTGCCGAAGCGCCCGGAAACCTTTGACAACCGTAGTCTCACGGTTGACAGACTGCAGCCGGGCTCCCCATTCTGGATCGGCCGCGCAAGACAGCGGTGCATTGCTAAATTTCTCCGCAATGTTTCCCCAATCAGGGTGAAGTTTTGACGTCGCTGTCACCTGAGGCAATACTTCCTATTGCGCCGACGGTGGTCTTTGGAGGGCTGAGGAAATGTCGAAAGCGCCCAACCCTGTTGACAAATATGTCGGCAGTCGCGTGCGCATGCGCCGCATCATGTTGGGCATGAGCCAGGAAAAGCTCGGTGAAGCTTTGGGCCTGACTTTCCAGCAGGTCCAGAAGTACGAGAAAGGCACCAACCGCGTCGGTGCGAGCCGCATCCAGCAGATCGCCGAGATTCTCCAGGTGCCGGTGTCGTTCCTGTTCGAGGGCGGCCCGAGCGGCATAGCCGGGCCGGACGGCTTTGCAGAAGGCGCCTCGCCCTCCTACGTCTCCGACTTTCTCGCGACTTCCGAAGGGCTCGCTCTGACCAAGGCGTTCACCCGAATCACCGATTCGAAGCTGCGCCGCTCCATCGTCGATCTCGTCGAACAGATCGCCGCCCGCGAAGGCCCCGACAAGCGCTGACACGTCACCTCGATCCGGTTTGAGGCGGCGTCAAATCTGGCCTATGTCGTCTGCAGGCGTGCCGTGGTGTGCGTCCTCTCCGATGATCCGATTCAAAGGCCTAGATGCTTCCATGGCGAGCTCCAATTTGTTCGATTCCCAAACTATTCTCGATGGCATCCGCCGCTGGGTGGAGATCGAGACGCCGACGGAAGTGCCTGAACAAGTCAACAAGCTGGTCTCAATAGTCGCAGAGCAATATCGCGATCTGCCCGTCACGCTCGAACGCGTCGCCGGCGTCGATGGCTGCGGCGATCATCTCGTGGCACGCTCGACCTGGGGCCAGGACCGGCCAGGTGTCCTGGTGCTGAGCCACCTCGATACCGTCCATCCCATGGGATTCATCGAACGCCTTCCTTTCAAGGTCGAAGGCAACAGCGCGTTCGGTCCCGGCATCTACGACATGAAGGGCGGCGCCTACATCGCCTATCACGCCTTTCGCGCGCTTTGCGCCACGGCCGACGATTCGCCGCTCGGCATCACGCATGTGTTCACGTCCGACGAAGAGATCGGCAGCCGCACCTCGCGTGCGCTGATCGAGACGGAAGGACGCAAGGCCAAATACGTGCTGGTCACGGAGCCGGCGCGCGACGGCGGCAAGATCGTCACCGGACGCAAGGGCGTCGGACGATTCCAGGCGTTCATCAAAGGCGTGCCCGCCCATGCCGGGACGCGGCCCGAGGACGGCCGCAGCGCCGTCCGCGAGCTCGCCAACGTCATCCAGGCGCTGGAGGGCATGAACGATCTGAAACGCGGCGTCACCGTCAATGTCGGCGTGGTGCGCGGCGGCACGCGGCCCAACGTCACGCCGGAAGAGGCCTATGCCGAGATCGATCTGCGCGTGCCGAGCCTCAAGGACGCGGAAGAGCTCGTCGGTAGGATTCTTGGATTGAAATCGAAAACCGAAGGCGTCACCGTCAAGGTCACGGGCGAGCTCAATCGTCCGCCCTATGAGAAGAGCAATTCCGGCGCAGCGCTGTACGAGCATGCAAGGACGCTGGCCGCGGAGATCGGCTTCGACCTGGTCGATACCCACACCGGCGGCGGATCGGACGGCAATTTCACGGCGGCCAACACCGGCACGCTCGACGGGCTCGGCGTCGACGGCAAGGGCGCGCACACTCATTATGAGCAGCTTTATGTTTCCTCGCTCGAACCGCGCGCGCGGCTGCTCTATCGCCTGTATCAGACGCTGCAATGACCGAGCGCAAATCAGATCCCGAGCGCGACGACAGCGAGCGCGCCTTCTTCGGACGCCGCAAGGGCCACAAGCTCAGGCAGCACCAGGCCGAGCTGGTCGATCATCTGCTGCCGCGTCTCGCGCTCGACATCGCAAGTGAAGCGCCGGCGAATGCCGGCGAGATCTTCGTCCCCACGACGGATGACGTGCGACTCGAGATCGGCTTCGGCGGCGGCGAGCACCTTGCGGCGGAGGCGCAGAGCTATCCTGCAACCGGCTTCATCGGCTGCGAGCCCTATGTCAACGGCATGGCGAAGATCCTAGCGCAGATCGAGGCCGGCAACATCGGCAATATCCGCCTGTTCGCAGGCGATGCTGCCGAGCTGCTGGCGTGGCTGCCGCAAGCCTCGCTGTCGCGGATCGACCTGATCCATCCCGATCCCTGGCCGAAGCGGCGGCACTGGAAGCGGCGCTTCGTTCAGGACAGGACGATCGCAGCGATGGCCCGCGTGCTGAAGGCGGGCGGCGAATTCCGCTTCGTCTGCGACATCGACGACTACTGCGCCTGGACGCTGTCGCATCTTTCACGCTCGCCGGATTTCCAATGGCTCGCGGAGCGCGCCGACGATTTCCGGCAGCCCTGGGCCGGCTACACCATGACGCGTTACGGCCGCAAAGCCGCGCGCGAGGGACGCAAGGCTGCGTATCTGCGGTTTCGCAGGGTCTAGATCGTCTGCCGGTTGCGCCAGAAAGTCACGACGCGCTCGGCGGTCGCCGGCATCAGGCGCGTGAAATTCATGCGCGCCGCCTCGATGTCGGCATCGGCCGGGGTGCGATGCGGCCCGTACCACAGCAGGATGAGCGCGCGCACCGTGGGCCAGCCCAGGTTCAACATCCGCCCCACGATCAGAATCGGATCGTAGCGGTCGCCCGCGATCAGACGGTCGAGGATCGAGATCCTGACGCCCGACATCGCCGAGAGCGAGGCGATCGCCTCCTCGTATTTGTGCGCTTTGGCGAATCCAAATAGCGCGCTTTCGCCGAGATGACCGCCGCGATGCAGGCCGAGCACCGTGCGCTGCGCCGCCGAATAATCGCGCCGCGGCCCGGGCGGCTGCGTGGCTTCCTCGATTGAAGCCATCGCGCGCTTGATCTCGACCTGGCGCGCCGGTTTGACCACGATGGAGAGGCGGCGGCGGATTACGTCGAGCGTGCCGTTCAGCAGCTCCTTCAGATGCGCGCCGGATAGATCCTCGCGCTGGCCGATCTTGAGCGTCAGCACGCCGTCCTGCGCCGCGCGCTTGATCAATTCCGAATAGCCGCCGGACGAGAACGCCGCGCCGGCATTGCCGGCGGCACGGCGCACCACGTCGCGATCGCCGCGCTCGACCAGCACGTCGGTGATGTCGGCCGACAATGTCGGCCGCTCGGTCATGGCGAGCAGATGGCCCTGTCCCTTCAGCCGCGCGATCTCGACCAGCGCGGCGTCATCGAGCACGGGCGAGCGGCGCAGCACGGGCCCGGCCACCATGATCTCGTTTTCGCGCGCGAGCTGGCGCACGAGGTGGGGTGGCGCGTTGTTCAGGTGCGAGAAGCGCTCGGCGAGATCGACGCGCGAGGCAAGCTCGGCGTGCGGGACGAGATCGATGAGGAGATTGTCGAAGAGGTCGACGAGGTCGGGACGGAGGTTTGCTGCGTCGTGAAAGAACAATTCGGAGATGGCACGCGCCACCTCGCCACGGCGTCTCGGATCGCCGCGTTTGACGATATCGTCCAGTCCTGGAATGAGCGACGTGGCAACGGTCATGGAACGCTACTCGAATCTGGCACGCCGTGGGCGCGCCATAGGCTCAAGCCGCCCCACAATCAGGGAATTTAGGCCCCCTTGATGAAGGAAGCGTTGCGCGAGCGGCCGCAGACCCGGGCGCAAAAAGCCCGTTCGCAGCTGCAATGGGCCTTGTCCGTGTGGGTGGAAAGCGCTATATCCAGCCCAACTTCATCTTCTCATACGATCCGCGTAGTGAGAGTGGGCCCGAAAGGACCCGCTCTTTTTTATTACCTGAAGGTTTATTACCTGAAGGCGGCTTGGCAGAAGATGCACGGCCGACCACCTGTCGGGACAGAGAGTTCCGAAGCAGGCTCTGAAATCGTAACCAAGCCTTAACCATCGAGCGCCTTGACCCTGGATATGACCGAGCCGAACCCTGGTTCCACGGATGCCGAATTGCTGGCCGAGCCGCGGCTCGTGGTCGAGCCGGGCGTGGCGGCGCGGGTGTCTGCGGTCGCGGGTCCCGTGCTCGAGGGCATGGGCTACCGGCTGGTGCGGATTCGCATTTCAGGTGAGGCCGGCTGCACCGTGCAGATCATGGCCGAGCGGCCGGACGGCACCATGCAGATCGAGGATTGCGAGGCGATCTCGCGGGCGCTGTCGCCGGCGCTCGACGTCGCCGATCCCATCGAGCGCGCCTACCGCCTGGAGATTTCCTCGCCGGGAATCGACCGGCCGCTGGTGCGTCGCTCCGATTTCGAGCGGTATACGGGTCACCTGGTCAAGGTCGAGATGGCGACCGCCCATGAGGGGCGGAAGCGGTTCCGCGGCACGCTCGCAGGCGTCGAGGGCGACCGCGTGCGGCTCAAGCGCGACGACGTTAAGGGTAACGACGAGGCCGAGGTTCTCCTGGTGATGGAGGATATCGGCGAGGCGCGGCTGGTGCTGACCGATGCGCTGATCGCGGAATCCATGCGCCGCGGCAAGGCCGCAGTTCGCGAAATGCGACGCAATCTCGGCCTGGAGCCGCCGGCTGCCCCGCACGCCAGCATCAGCGAGAAGACCACCAAGAACACCAGGCCGGAGAAGAAGAAGCCGGCCCCGACCAATACGAAGAAACATCGCCTTGCTGCCGAACGTGCGCGGCGCGGCGAGATCGAGCCTGACGAAGGAGACTAGCCATGGCAGTCAGTGCCAATCGACTTGAACTGCTCCAGATCGCCGACGCCGTTGCGCGCGAGAAATCGATCGACCGCGGCATCGTCATCGCGGCGATGGAAGATGCCATCGCCAAGGCGGCGCGGGCACGCTATGGCAGCGAAACTGACGTTCATGCCGAGATCGACCCGAAGAAGGGCGAGCTACGGCTGTCGCGCCATATGCTGGTGGTCGACAAGGTCGAAAACCATTCCAACCAGATCTCGCTGGCGGACGCGCAGCGCGCCAATCCCGGCGCCCAGGTCGGCGACACCATCGCCGACACCCTGCCGCCGCTGGAATATGGCCGTATCGCCGCGCAATCGGCCAAGCAGGTCATCGTGCAGAAGGTGCGCGAGGCCGAGCGTGACCGGCAATATCAGGAGTTCAAGGACCGCATCGGCGACATCGTCAACGGTGTCGTCAAGCGCGTCGAATATGGCAGCGTGATCGTCGATCTCGGCCGCGGCGAAGCCATCATCCGCCGCGACGAGATGCTGCCGCGCGAGGTGTTCCGCAACGGCGACCGCGTCCGCGCCTATATCTTCGACGTCCGCCGCGAGACCCGCGGCCCGCAGATCTTCCTCTCCCGCACGCATCCGCAGTTCATGGCCAAGCTGTTCGCGCAGGAGGTGCCGGAAATCTACGACGGCATCGTCGAGATCAAGGCGGTCGCTCGCGATCCCGGCTCGCGCGCGAAAATTGGCGTGATTTCCCGCGATTCCTCGGTCGATCCGGTCGGCGCCTGCGTCGGCATGCGCGGCTCGCGCGTGCAGGCGGTGGTGAATGAATTGCAGGGCGAGAAGATCGACATCATTCCCTGGTCGCCCGACATTGCGACCTTCGTGGTCAACGCGCTGGCGCCGGCCGAAGTCTCCAAGGTCGTCATCGATGAGGACCGCGAGCGCATCGAGGTCGTGGTGCCCGACACCAACAACCAGCTTTCGCTGGCGATCGGCCGCCGCGGCCAGAACGTCCGTCTCGCCTCGCAGCTGACCGGCTGGGACATCGACATCCTGACCGAGCAGGAGGAATCGGAGCGCCGTCAGGCCGACTTCGAAAATTCCACCCGCGTCTTCATGGAATCGCTCAACGTCGACGAGGTTGTCGGCCAGCTGCTGGCGTCCGAAGGCTTCACCTCGGTCGAGGAACTCGCCATGGTGGACATCAAGGAGCTCGCCGGCATCGAGGGCTTCGACGAGGAGACCGCACAGGAGCTCCAGAACCGTGCTCGCGAATATCTCGATCAGCAAGAAGCCGAGCTCGAGGCCCGGCGCAAGGAACTCGGCGTCGAGGACGCCGTCAAGGACGTGCCCGGCGTGACCTCGAAGATGCTGGTGAAGTTCGGCGAGAACGACATCAAGACCGTCGACGACCTCGCCGGCTGCGCCACCGACGACCTGGTCGGCTGGACCGAGCGCAAGGAAGGCGGCGAGCAGACCAAATTCGCCGGCGCGCTCGAAGGCCTCGACGTCTCCCGCGACGATGCGGAAGCCATGATCATGCAGGCCCGCGTCAAGGCCGGCTGGATCACCGAAGCCGACCTCGCCAAGCCGGCCGAAGAGGCTGAGGCGACCGAAGATCAGCCGGCTTAAGGGCGGCAGGAGATGTCGACCGGATGCTCGCGGACAATGACCACGATCTCGACAATGGCCCGCGGACCGAAAGGTCCGCGACCATGCGGATGTGCGCGGTCAGCCGCGAGGTCAAGCCGATCGACGAGCTGATCCGCTTCGTCGTCTCGCCGGAAGGGCAGATAGTTCCCGATCTCAAGCGCAAGCTGCCCGGGCGCGGCATGTGGCTATCGGCCTCGCGGCAGACGGTTGCGGAAGCCGTCCGTCGTCACCAATTTAGCAAGGCCTTCAAGCGCGAGCTTCGAACGCCTCAGACGCTTCCCGCCGACATCGAGGCGCTCCTGGTTCGGAGCGTGATGGAAGCCCTTGGGATCGCCGCCAAGGCGGGCCAGATCGTAGCCGGTTTCGGCAAGGTCGAGAGCGCCCTGCGGGAAGGCACGGTCGAGGTCCTGATCCACGCCAGCGACGGGGCCGCGGACGGAATCCGCAAATTGGACACGCTGGCGCGTCAAAATGCCGGAAATCGCGGTACCAAGCCGCAGATTCCCGTCATCACCGCGCTGAAATCGATAGAATTGGATTTGGCACTTACCCGGTCAAATGTGATACATGCTGCGCTGCTCGCGGGCCCGGCGAGCCGGTCATTCCTGTCACGTAGCCAGATGCTGGTCCGATACCGGATGGCGGACGATGACAAGACGGCCGAAAAGCGCGGCCAGGATTTCTGAGAGACAACGACCACCCGATAGGACGGTGCGGCAACGCACAACGTTAACAAAGATCAGGATTAGGACTGCTGAATGGTTGATACCAAGACCCCTGGCGACAAGAAGCTGAGCGTTCCGAGCAAGACGCTATCGCTCAAGCCGCGCGTCGAAACGGGCACCGTGCGCCAGAGCTTCAGCCACGGCCGCAGCAAGCAGGTCGTGGTCGAAAAGCGCGGCAAGCGCCGGATCGGCGACGGCCCAGAGCCGCAGGCAGCCGAGGTTGCGAAGCCGGCACCGGCCGCGCCCGCTGCAGCGCCGCGTCCCGTGCCGAAAGCTGCTCCGCCGCGCAACGCCGGTTCCGGCGTGGTGTTGCGGACCCTGACCGAGGACGAGCGTTCGGCGCGTGCCAGCGCGCTCGCCGATGCCAAGGTGCGTGAGGTCGAGGAGCGTCGCCAGGCCGAAGAGGAAGCCCAGCGCCGCGCCATCCGCGAAAGCGCCGAGCGCGTCGAGCGCGACGCCGCCGAAGCCCGCCGCAAGGCCGAGGAAGAACGTCACCGCCACGAAGAAGAGGCCAAGCGCAAGGCCGAGACCGAGGCCAAGAAGCGTTTTGGCGAGGGCGAGCAGTCTCCGTCTGCCGCGCGCGCTGCGACAGCCGCGCCGGCCACCAGCGCACCGCGCTCCGCACCGACCACGTCGCGACCTGCGACGACCACAGCCCGACCGGCCACGACGACCGCTCAGCGGCCGGCCGGTGCGCCGGGTCGCGCCCCCGGCGTTGCAGCCGGGCCGGACGAGGATGATGGTCCGCGCCAGATCCGTCGCGGTCCCGGCGGCGCCATGCGTCCCGTGGCAGCCCCCAAGACCACCCACAAGCCGGGTCCGCAGAAGGAGCGCGGCCGCCTGACGCTCGTCACCGCGCTCAGCGCCGGCGACGTGCGCGAGCGCTCGATCGCGTCGTTCCGCCGCCGCACCCAGCGCCTGAAAGGTCACGTCTCGAACGAGCCGAAGGAAAAGCTGGTCCGCGAGGTGGTGATTCCGGAAGCGATCGCCATCCAGGAACTCGCCAACCGCATGTCCGAGCGCGCGGTCGATGTCATCCGCATGCTGATGAAGCAGGGCGCGATGCACAAGATCACCGACGTGATCGATGCCGACACAGCGCAGCTCATCGCCGAGGAACTCGGCCATACGGTCAAGCGCGTGGCGGCATCCGACGTCGAAGAAGGCCTGTTCGATGCCATCGACGATTCCAACGACACCGAGCCGCGCTCGCCGGTGGTGACCGTGATGGGCCACGTCGACCACGGCAAGACCTCGCTGCTCGACGCGCTCCGTCACGCCAATGTGGTCTCCGGCGAGGCCGGCGGCATCACCCAGCATATCGGCGCCTATCAGGTGCTGTCGCCGGAAAGCGGCAAGAAGATCACCTTCATCGACACGCCCGGCCACGCCGCGTTCACAGCGATGCGCGCACGCGGCGCCAAGGTCACCGACATCGTCGTGCTGGTGGTTGCGGCCGATGACGGCGTGATGCCGCAGACGGTCGAAGCCATCAACCACGCCAAGGCGGCGCGGGTGCCGATCATCGTTGCCATCAACAAGATCGACAAGCCCGATGCGAAGGCCGAGCGCGTGCGCACCGAGCTGCTCCAGCACGAGGTTCAGGTCGAATCCTTCGGCGGCGATGTCGTCGACGTCGAGGTGTCGGCCAAGAACAAGACCAATCTCGACAAGCTGCTCGAAATGATCGCGCTGCAGGCCGACATCCTCGACCTGAAGACCAATTCGGAGCGCCCGGCCGAAGGCACCGTGATCGAGGCCAAGCTCGATCGCGGCCGCGGCCCGGTCGCGACCGTGCTGGTCCAGCGCGGCACGCTTCGCGTCGGCGACATCATCGTCGCCGGCGCCGAGATGGGCCGCGTCCGCGCGCTGATCTCGGATCAGGGCGAGACGGTGCACGAAGCAGGTCCGTCGGTGCCGGTCGAGGTGCTCGGCTTCAACGGTCCGCCGGAAGCCGGCGATCGTCTCGCGGTGGTCGAGAACGAAGCCCGCGCCCGCCAGGTCACCAGCTATCGCGCGCACCAAAAGCGCGAGAATGCGGCTGCCTCGATCTCCGGCATGCGCGGCTCGCTCGAGCAGATGATGTCGCAGCTGAAGACCGCGGGCCGCAAGGAATTCCCGCTGATCATCAAGGCCGACGTGCAGGGCTCGCTGGAAGCGATCCTCGGCTCGCTGGAGAAGCTTGGCACCGACGAAGTCGCCGCCCGCATCCTGCATGCCGGCGTCGGCGGCATCTCGGAATCCGACGTGACGCTCGCGGAAGGCTTCAACGCCGCGATCATCGGCTTCTCGGTCCGTGCCAACAAGGAGGCCGCCGCGGCCGCCAAGCGCAACGGCATCGAGATCCGCTACTACAACATCATCTACGACCTCGTGGACGACGTGAAGAAGGCGATGAGCGGCCTGCTCGCGCCGACATTGCGCGAAACCATGCTCGGCAATGCCTCCATCCTGGAGATCTTCAACATCTCCAAGGTCGGCAAGGTCGCCGGCTGCCGCGTCACCGACGGCACCGTGGAACGCGGCGCCAATGTGCGCCTGATCCGCGACAACGTCGTCGTGCACGAGGGCAAGCTGTCGACGCTGAAGCGCTTCAAGGACGAAGTGAAGGAAGTCCAGTCCGGCCAGGAATGCGGCATGGCCTTCGAGAACTACCACGATATGCGCGCCGGTGACGTGATCGAGTGTTACCGCGTGGAGACGATCCAGCGCTCCCTGTAAGTCCAAATCTTACCGAAGCGCCCGGATCTTTTTGAGCTGAAATTGCGAGAACGCGATGGCCGGATTTATTCCGGCCATCCGCGCCTCATTCGTTTCCAACCGGACAAATGACAATGCCCGTGTCGCAAACGCGGACATGACGAGGTGATTTTCGAACAATGCCCCGCCACCATCAGAAGAGAAGTTCCGCGCCAGGCGGAGGCTCGCAGCGTCAGTTGCGCGTCGGCGAGCAGGTTCGCCACGCGATAGCCGATATTCTGGCGCAAGGCAGCGTGCATGATGCGGACCTCGAAGGCCACATCATCACCGTGCCGGAGGTGCGGATGTCGCCCGACCTGAAGCTCGCCACGGTCTACGTGATGCCGCTCGGTGGCCGCGACACCGGGATCGTCATCGCAGCGCTCGAACGCAACAAGAAATTCCTGCGCGGCGAGGTTGCGCGGCGCGTTAACCTGAAATTTGCACCTGACCTTCGCTTCCGCGTCGACGAACGATTCGACGAAGCGGAACGGATCGAGAAGCTTTTGCGAACGCCTGCGGTGCAGAAGGACCTGGAACAGGATCCGGACTCGGATCGGGAAGAAGAACGATGATGATGGACCCGGCTCACGGCACGATCGGCGGCGAAGAGCCCGATACGCGCGACGTGCAGAAAAATAATTTCGCGGACGTGGGCGGCGATACCCAGCCGCATCAGGAGCCGCGCCGCGTCAACAACGATCCTCGCGCGGGCAAGCAGAAGGGCAATCAACCGCGCCGCGACCGGCGCGATGTCCACGGCTGGGTCGTGCTGGACAAGCCGATCGGCATGACCTCGACGCAGGCCGTTGCCGTGCTCAAGCGCCTGTTCCAGGCCAAGCGCGCCGGCCATGCCGGCACCCTCGATCCGCTGGCCTCCGGCGGCCTGCCGATTGCGCTTGGGGAAGCCACCAAGACGGTCCCCTTCGTGATGGACGGCCGCAAGCGCTATCGCTTCACCGTATGCTGGGGCGAGGAGCGCGACACCGACGACATCGAGGGCCGGGTCACCCACACCTCCGACCAGCGCCCGACCCGGGAGGCCATCGAGGCCCTGCTGCCCCGCTTCACCGGGGTGATCGAGCAGGTCCCGCCGCGCTATTCCGCGATCAAGGTCCAGGGCGAGCGCGCCTATGACCTCGCCCGCGACGGCGAGATCGTCGAGCTGGCCCCCCGCCCGGTCGAGATTCACCATTTATCCCTTGTGGATCAACCAGATATCGGCAGGTCCACGTTCGAGGCCGAGTGCGGCAAAGGCACCTATGTCCGCGCGCTGGCCCGCGATATGGGCCGGATTCTCGGCACTTATGGCCATATCTGCGCGCTGCGGCGGACCCTGGTCGGCCCATTCGGCGAGAACGACATGATTCCGCTGGATCAGTTGGAGGCTTTGTGCGATAGAGCCGCGTCCGGCGAGGGTAGCCTCGCCGACGCGCTTATGCCCGTTGAGACCGCGCTGGACGACATCCCGGCACTGGCCGTCACTCGGGCTGATGCGGCAAGGCTCCACCGGGGCCAAGCCGTTTTGTTGCGCGGACGGGATGCGCCCAATTGTAGCGGCACAGTCTATGTCACGGTGGCAGGCCGGCTTCTCGCGCTTGCTGAAGTTGGCAATGGCGAAATCATCCCCAAGCGTGTGTTCAACCTGACCGGCCTGACTGCCAGCTCCGGTCGCAACGAGAGAAATTGACGATGTCGATTGCCGCAGAACGCAAAGCGGAAGTCATCAAGACGAATGCCACCAAGGCCGGCGACACCGGCTCGCCCGAGGTTCAGGTCGCGATCCTTTCGGAACGCATCAACAACCTCACGAGCCATTTCAAGACCCACGTGAAGGACAACCATTCGCGTCGCGGCCTCTTGAAGCTGGTCTCGACGCGCCGCTCGCTCCTCGACTATGTGAAGAAGCGGGACGAGGCGCGCTACAAGGCGCTGCTCGAGAAGCACAACATTCGTCGTTAAGTGTTCCTGCGCGCGCCAAACGGCGCGCGTTTTCACGCGTGGTTTCGAACGAAAGCGCTTGTTTAAAGGTTTTTGATCGAGGCTGCGTGCGCGTCGGGTGCGAGCCAATGATGATTCGCATCCGGGGTATGACCGGCGAAGACCGCGGTTTGGTATTCGCGTTCGTGCCGACTGACAGTCCAGCAGCAATCCGGCGGCTGGGCACAACGGGCAAGGCGCCCGTATGACCCGAAGGGATGGACGCCATCCGAATTCCAAAAACCATGGCAGGATCGCAGGACGCTGATCGCCCGCTCCGATCAGCGTCCCGCAATCTTGCGCATGGTTTTTGTTTTTCGGGGCCGTCCCTTCTTTCGAGAACCCATGAAAGAAGACCTCTATGTTCAATAAGCATTCAGTCGAGATCGACTGGGGCGGACGCCCTCTCAAGCTCGAAACCGGCAAGATCGCACGCCAGGCCGACGGCGCCGTCGTCGCCACCTATGGCGAGACCGTGGTGCTCGCCACCGTCGTCGCGGCGAAATCGCCGCGCGAAGGCGTCGACTTCCTGCCGCTGACCGTCGACTACCAGGAAAAGACCTACGCTGCGGGCCGCATTCCCGGCGGCTATTTCAAGCGCGAGGGCCGTCCGACCGAGAAGGAGACGCTGGTCTCCCGTCTGATCGACCGTCCGATCCGCCCGCTGTTCGTCGACGGCTGGCGCAACGAGACCCAGGTGATCGTCACCGTGCTGTCGCACGACATGGAAAACGATCCCGATATCGTGGCGCTGGTGGCCTCGTCGGCGGCGCTGACCCTGTCGGGCGCCCCCTTCAAGGGTCCTATCGGCGCAGCGCGCGTCGGCTTCGTCAATGACGAATACGTGCTCAACCCGACCCTCGACGAGATGGTCGACACCCAGCTCGACCTGGTCGTCGCCGGCACCGCCGACGCGGTGCTGATGGTGGAATCGGAAGCCAAGGAGCTGAACGAAGACATCATGCTCGGCGCGGTGATGTTCGGTCACCGTCACTTCCAGCCGGTGATCAACGCGATCATCGAGCTCGCCGAGAAGGCCGCGAAGGAGCCGCGCGAGGTCACCACGATCGACAATTCGGCGCTCGAAAAGGAAATGCTCGGCCTCGTCGAGCAGGAACTGCGCGCCGCCTACGCCATTCCGGTCAAGCAGGATCGCTACGCTGCGGTCGGCAAGGTCAAGGAAAAGGTGATCGCCCATTATTTCCCTGAAGGGCAGGAGCCGAAATACGACAAGCTGCGCATCGGCGGCGTGTTCAAGGAGCTCGAAGCCAAGATCGTTCGCTGGAACATCCTCGACACCGGCAAGCGCATCGACGGCCGCGACTCCAAGACGGTGCGCAACATCGTCGCCGAAGTCGGCGTGCTGCCCCGCGCCCACGGCTCGGCGCTGTTCACCCGCGGCGAGACCCAGGCGATGGTCGTGACCACGCTGGGCACCGGCGAGGACGAGCAGTACATCGACGCGCTGTCGGGAACGTACAAAGAGACGTTCCTGCTGCACTACAACTTCCCTCCCTACTCGGTCGGCGAGACCGGTCGCCTCGGCGGCACCAAGCGCCGCGAGATCGGCCATGGCAAGCTCGCCTGGCGCGCGATCCACCCGGTGCTGCCGCCGCATCACGAGTTCCCCTACACGATCCGCGTGGTCTCCGAGATCACCGAATCCAACGGCTCCTCGTCGATGGCTTCGGTCTGCGGCGCCTCGCTCGCGTTGATGGACGCCGGCGTGCCGTTGAAGCGTCCGACGGCGGGCATCGCGATGGGCCTGATCCTCGAAGACAAGCGCTTCGCGGTTCTCTCGGACATCCTCGGTGACGAGGACCATCTCGGCGACATGGACTTCAAGGTGGCCGGCACCGAGCAGGGCATCACCTCGCTCCAGATGGACATCAAGATCGAGGGCATCACCGAGGAGATCATGAAGGTCGCGCTCGGCCAGGCCAAGGATGGGCGTATCCACATCCTCGGCGAAATGTCGAAGGCGCTCACCAACGCGCGCGCCGAGCTCGGCGAATATGCGCCGCGCATCGAGACCTTCAAGATTCCGACCGACAAGATCCGCGAAGTGATCGGCACCGGCGGCAAGGTGATCCGCGAGATCGTCGAGAAGACCGGCGCCAAGGTCAACATCGAGGACGATGGCACCGTGAAGGTCGCCTCCAGCGACGGCGAGGCGATGAAGGCCGCGATCAAGTGGATCAAGTCGATCGCGTCCGAGCCGGAAGTCGGCCAGATCTACGAAGGCACCGTCGTCAAGGTGATGGAGTTCGGCGCCTTCGTGAACTTCTTCGGCTCCAAGGACGGCCTCGTTCACATCAGCCAGCTCGCTTCGGCGCGCGTGCAGAAGACCTCCGACGTCGTCAAGGAAGGCGACAAGGTCAAGGTCAAGCTGCTCGGCTTTGACGACCGCGGCAAGACCCGGCTGTCGATGAAGGTGGTCGACCAGACCACCGGCGAAGACCTCGAGGCCAAGGAAAAGGCCGCCGAAGGTCAGCAGGCTCCGCGCGAAGCGGCGGGCGAGTAAATCGCTCCACTCCATCAGAAACACGAAGGGCGGCCGAAAGGCCGCCCTTTTTGTTTGTGTTCGCTCCGGGAGTGCTTCGCTCCCTCTCCCGCTTGCGGGAGAGGGCTGGGGTAAGGGTGTTTCCGCAGAGAGACTCCCAACGAGGAGAGAGCCCTCACCCGGCGCGTGCGGGACGATGCTTCGCATCGCCCAGAGCGCGTCGACCTCTCCCGCAAGCGGGAGAGGTGAAGCAAGGCCGTTAAGCTCAGGCGGCGAGGTCGAACCGGTCGAGGTTCATCACCTTGGTCCAGGCCCTGGCGAAGTCCTTCACGAACTGCTCCTTGGAGTCGGACGTGGCATAGACCTCGGCATAGGCACGAAGCTGCGAGTGCGAGCCGAAGATCAGGTCGACGCGCGTGCCGGTCCACTTGACCGCGTTGGTCTTGCGGTCGCGTGCCTCGTAGGTGCCGTCAGTGCCGGCCGGCATCCATTGCGTGCTCATGCCGAGCAGGTTGACGAAGAAGTCGTTGCTCAGCGTTCCCACCTTCGAGGTGAACACGCCATGCTTCGAACCGTCCGTATTGGCACCGAGCACGCGCAGGCCGCCGACGAGCACGGTCAGCTCAGGCCCGGTGAGCCTCAGGAGTTGCGCGCGATCGATCAGGGCCTCTTCGGGCATCATGAACTGCTGCCGCTTGCCGATGTAGTTGCGGAAACCATCGGCCCGCGGCTCCAGCGGCGCAAAGGAAGCTGCGTCAGTCTGCTCCTGCGAGGCATCCATGCGGCCCGGCGTGAACGCGACCTTCACCTCGACGCCGGCGTCCTTCGCGGCCTTCTCGACCGCGGCGGTGCCGCCGAGGACGATCAGGTCGGCAAGCGAGATCTTCTTCGCGCCGGCCGAAGCGTTAAACTCCTTCTGGATCGCTTCGAGCTTGCCCAAAACCTTCGAGAGCTGAGCCGGCTGGTTGACCTCCCAGTCCTTCTGCGGTGCAAGCCGGATACGCGCGCCGTTGGCGCCGCCGCGCTTGTCGGAGCCGCGGAACGTCGAGGCCGATGCCCAGGCCGTCGACACCAGCTCCGGCACCGAGAGGCCCGAGGCCAGGATCTTCGTCTTCAGCGCGGCGATGTCCTGATCGCTGGCCAATTCGTGATTCACGGCCGGGATCGGATCCTGCCAGATCAGCGTCTCCTTCGGCACCAGCGGGCCGAGATAGCGTGCGATCGGTCCCATGTCGCGATGGGTGAGCTTGAACCAGGCGCGGGCGAAAGCGTCCGCAAGCTGATCGGGATGCTCCAGGAAGCGCCGCGAGATCTTCTCATAGATCGGATCGAAGCGCAGCGAGAGATCGGTGGTCAGCATTGTCGGCCGATGCTTCTTGGACTTGTCGAAGGCATCCGGAATGATTGCCTCCGCGCCCTTGGCCGTCCACTGGTGCGCGCCCCCCGGGCTCTTGGTCAGCTCCCATTCGTACTTGAACAGGTTCTCGAGGAAGTTGTTGCTCCACTTCGTCGGCGTCGTCGTCCACGTCACTTCGAGGCCACTGGTGATGGCGTCACCCGCCAGGCCCGAAGCGTGCTTGCTCTTCCAGCCGAGGCCCTGATCCTCGAGCGCCCCCGCTTCCGGCTCCGGTCCGACCAGCGACGGATCGCCCGCGCCATGGGTCTTGCCGAAGCTGTGGCCGCCGGCGATCAGCGCGACGGTTTCCTCGTCGTTCATTGCCATGCGGAAGAAGGTCTCGCGGATGTCCTTTGCCGCCGCGATCGGATCCGGCTTGCCGTTCGGGCCTTCCGGATTGACGTAGATCAGGCCCATCTGCACGGCGCCCAGCGGCTCTGCGAGCTGGCGTTCGCCGCTGTAGCGCTCATCGCCGAGCCACGTGCCTTCCGGACCCCAATAAAGCTCTTCCGGCTCCCACACATCGGCGCGGCCGCCGGCGAAACCGAAGGTCTTGAAGCCCATCGACTCCAGCGCGACGTTGCCGGCGAGGACCATCAGATCGGCCCAGGAGAGCTTGCGGCCATATTTCTGCTTGATCGGCCACAGCAGCCGGCGCGCCTTGTCCAGGTTAGCGTTGTCGGGCCAGCTGTTGAGCGGCGCGAAGCGCTGCTGACCCGCACCGGCGCCACCGCGGCCGTCGGTGATGCGGTAGGTGCCGGCGCTGTGCCAGGCCATGCGGATCATCAGACCGCCGTAATGGCCAAAATCGGCCGGCCACCACTCCTGCGACTCCGTCATCAGAGCGGTCAGGTCCTTGATGACCGCGTTCAGGTCGAGCGTCTTGAATTCCTTGGCATAGTCGAATTCCTTGCCCATCGGATCGGACAGGCCAGAATTCCTATGCAGCATGTCGATGCTGAGCTGGGTCGGCCACCAGTCGCGGTTCGTCGGCGCGGGTTTTCCGCCCGTAAACGGGCATTTTGAAGTGTCGTCCATGAATACCTCCTCTGGGGCGTCGAACTCGCGCCTTTGACCAGATGGAAACACTCTAAGCTCCACATTCCATCAGGGGAAGTTGACTTTAATGATCGCTGCGATAGGATTTTCTGATGGTCGTCAACGTAACGATGCGCCAGCTCCGGTATTTCGATGCGCTGGCGCGCCACAACCATTTCGGCCGCGCGGCGGAGGCCTGCTCCATCTCGCAGCCGGCCCTGTCGATGCAGATCAAGGAGCTCGAGGAGGCGCTCGGCGGCCTGCTGCTGGAGCGCAGTGCCCGGCAGGTCGCGCTGACCCGGTTCGGCGAAGAGCTCGCGCCGCGCGTCCGCGACATCCTGCGCTCGGTCGATGAACTCGGCGATTTCGCGCGCGCCTCGCAGGACCGGTTCGCAGGGCGCCTGCGCATCGGCATGATCCCGACGATCGCGCCCTATCTCCTGCCCAAGATCACCAAGAATCTGACGCGGATGCATCCCGAACTCGACATCCGCGTGCGCGAGACAATGACGCCGCGGCTGATCCAGGAACTGGTGGAAGGCCGGCTCGACACCGCCATCGTCGCGCTGCCGGTGTCCGAGCCCTCTCTCACCGAGGTCGCACTGTTTGATGAGAAGTTCCTGCTGGTCCGGCCGGGCGCGGACGAGGGAACGCCGGTGCCGTCGCGCGAGATGATGCGCGAGATGCGGCTGTTGCTGCTCGAGGAAGGGCACTGCTTCCGCGATCAGGCGCTCTCGTTCTGCAATATGCAATCGGCGCCGCCACGGGAGATGCTAGATGCGAATTCACTGTCGACGCTGGTGCAGATGGTCAGCGCCGGCATCGGCGTTACGCTGATTCCGGAGATGGCCGTGCCGGTGGAGACGCGATCGGCCTCGGTCTCGCTCGCGCGCTTCCGCGACCCGCAGCCCTCGCGCACCATCGGCATGGTGTGGCGCAAGACCAGCCCGTTGGCGCGACAGCTCCTGCAAATCTCCGAGGTGGTGTGCCTCTCGGCCGGCAAGGAGCGCCTACCGCAATCCCTGCGTAGCCAGAGGGCTTGAGCTCGCGATGTCACATCCCGTTATCCGCCTCGCCCGCGCGGACGAATATGATGAGATCGCCCGCGTCTGGATGGAGAGCTGGGTCTCGACCGGGCTCGCTGAAGCGAGCGACTTCCTGCTCGCGAACCTGCGCGCGCGCATCCGTCGCGAGATCGAGGACGGCTGGAGCCTGTTCGTCGCCGACGACGCCGGCACGATTGCCGCCATGCTGGCGCTGCATCTACCAAAGCTCTATCTCGACATGCTTTTCGTCGCGCCCGCCTATCAGGGTCAATCGCTCGGCCGCCAATTGCTCGCCTTCACGCGCGCGCAAATGCCGGATGAAATTTATCTGCGCTGCGTGCGCGAAAACGAAAAAGCCTGGCGCTGGTACGAGCGCGAGGGCTTTGTGTTCGTGAAGGAAGAGGTCGAACCCTCGAACGGGTTTGTGATGAAATATTATCGGTGGAAGCGGCAGCGGCCAACCGGATAGACAGCGATTTTCCGACTGCAGCTTGCGGTTGTCACGATCCCAACCTAGTGTGGTGTGTCCGATGACCTCTTGCCTCTGATCCCTGGAATCCATGATTCGATCTGCTGCCTCGGTGCTCGTCCTGCTGTCCTTTCTCACTCCGGCAGCCGCGCAAACCCCTTCCTCGACCGCCCCGCCATCCGCTCAAGCTGCACCGGCGAAACCGGTTGCCAAGAAGTCGGCGCCGAGGCCAAACCGGTTGCGAAGCAACCGATCGCGGTGGAGAGCGGCCCTTGCCGGCTTGGCGTGATCCCGGTGATCGGAGACCATTACTCCGTACAGAAATTTGGTCTTACGATCTTCGAGAATGAGGCAAGCGAGGTTGCAGTCGACTGGAGCCTCGATGACCTTGTCTTTGCGCGGGTGCGCGCGGCAACGAACAACGATCCCGCAGTGCGCAGGATCGCCTATCCCAAGGGCATTTCGAGCCCTTCTATAATCCGAAAACGATCCTCATCCGAGATCCCGGAGAGCGTCTGCCGGTGATCGTGCGCAGCTTCACCGCGAATGCGAATTGCGATCGCTATCTTGTTGCAACCACGTTCAAGGCGGAGTTGCCGAACACGCATATGACGCTGAATGGCATCGGCACCTACAATCAGGGGCTCGGCGGCCTGCTCCGGCACTCCCACCTTTTCGCCAATGTTGCGATCACGCTGATTGACGGCCGGAGCTACGAGGAGATCAAGCGCCCCTTTGTGAATTTCGGCGCGAACTTCGCCGCAAGCATGCGACTGTCCGAAGACCCGCTGACCAAGCTCGACAACTCTCTATTCCCTGACCGGCCCGCGGCGGCTTCGGCCAACGCGGCGCTCCGCGAGAGGACGCGAGCACTCGTCGCAGACAGGCTCGACCGGGGCCTGCCGGGCTATCTCAAAGGAAGACTGAGCTGGAGCATCGATTCCGGACGAGGCCGCCGAAGAAGCTCGGATCATCTGGACCTAGACGTATTGCGTTGCGGATTCGAAGGAGACGCTCGATGAATGGACCGGTGCCCGCCACCCGCCGAGGAAAGGTCCGCTCGCCATGATCAAGCTTTATTGGTCGCCCCGCTCGCGCTCGTTCACTGCGCTCTGGCTGATGGAAGAAAGCGGCCTGCCCTATGAGCGTGTGCTGACCGACATTTCGACCGGCGCGAAGGCGCCGGATTTCCTCAAGGTCAATCCGATGGGCAAGGTGCCGGCGCTCACCGATGGCGACGCCGCGCTTGGCGAGGGTGCGGCGATCTGCGCCTACATTGCCGACCGCTATCCCGAGACCAGGCTCGCCCCTGCTGTGACCGACCCGCGTCGCGCGCGCTATCTGCAATGGCTGTTCTTCTCATCGGGCTGTATCGAGCCCGCCATCATCCAGATCTTCACCAAGGTCGAAGTGCCGACCTCGACCGCGGCCTGGGGCAGCGCGACGCAGGTCTTCGACGTGCTGGAAGCTGCGCTCGCCAAAGGACCAGGGATTCTCGGCGAGGACTTTTCCGCCGCCGACATCGCGATCGGCTCGGGCCCCAACTTCGCGGTGCGCCTGTTCAAGATGGTGCCGTCGCGCCCAGCCTTCGATGCCTATCTCGCCCGCTGTATGGCGCGGCGGCATTCCAGCGCGCGGAGAAGATCGCGGCGGGCTAGCGCAATTGTCGTAGGATGGGCAAAGCGAAGCGTGCCCACCTACCGTCTCGCCATTGTTGAGAGATGGTGGGCACGTCGCTTGCGCTGCTTTGCCCACCCTACCGACTCTGTCTATTCCGACTTCAGATCCTCCGGTTTCGGCATCAAAACAATGTTGTAGCCGGAATCGACATAGTGGATCTCGCCGGTCACGCCGCCGGAAAGATCCGACAGCAGATACAGCGCCGAGCCGCCGAGCTCGTCGAGCGTAACGCCGCGACGGAGCGGCGAGTGCTTCTGCTGGAACGCGAACATCGCGCGCGCCTCGCCGATGCCGGAGCCGGCGAGCGTGCGGATGGGGCCTGCGGAGATCGCGTTGACGCGGATGCCGCGCGGTCCGAAATCCGCGGCGAGATAGCGCACGGAGGCTTCCAGCGCCGCCTTGGCGACGCCCATCACGTTGTAGTTCGGCATCGCGCGCTGAGAGGCGCCGAAGGTCAAGGTGATCATGCTGCCGCCCTGCGGCATCAGCTCGGCGGCGCGCTTGGCCACTTCCGTGAACGAGAAGCAGGAGATCACCATGGTGCGCGAAAAATTCTCGCGGCTGGTGTCGGCATAGCGGCCCTTCAGCTCGTTCTTGTCGGCGAAGCCGATCGCATGGATGACGAAGTCGAGCTGCCCCCATTTTTCGCGCAACGCAGCGAACATGGCATCGACGCTGGCGATGTCCTCGACGTCGCAAGGCAGCACCAGATCGACGCCGAGCTGCTCCGCCAACGGCTTGACCCGCTTGCCCAGGGCCTCGCCCTGGAAGGTGAAGGCAAGCTCGGCGCCATGGGCATGCAGCGTCTTCGCCATGCCCCAGGCGATCGAATGATCATTGGCGATGCCCATGATCAGACCGCGCTTGCCCTTCATTAATTCCTGCATCTCCTACTATTCTCCGCTTTTCGTCATGCCCGGGCTTGTCCTGGGCATCCACGTTCTTCCGAAGCCTCGGGCTAAGACGTGGATGGCCGGGACAAGCCCGGCCATGACGAACAATCACTGGTCACCGATAAAAACGTCACACGTCGAGCCGGCTGAACACCAGCGTGGCGTTGGTGCCGCCGAAGCCGAAGGAGTTCGACAGCACGGTGCCGATCTTGACGTTGTCGATGCGCTTGCGCACGATCGGCATGTCGGCGAACACGGGATCGAGCTCCTGGATGTGTGCGCTCTCGCAGATGAAGCCGTTGTTCATCATCAGCAGCGAATAGATCGCCTCCTGCACGCCGGTGGCGCCCAGCGAATGGCCGGTCAGCGCCTTGGTCGCCGAGATCGGCGGGCACTTCTCGCCGATGCCGAACACCTTGCGGAGCGCTTCGATCTCTGGCGGATCGCCGGCTGGGGTCGAGGTGGCGTGCGGATTGATGTAGTCGACCTTGGTCTTCACCGTCGACATCGCCATGCGCATGCAGCGCTCGGCGCCTTCGCCGGAGGGCGCGACCATGTCGTAGCCGTCGGACGTCGCGCCGTAGCCGACGATCTCGCCGTAGATGCGGGCGCCGCGCGCCTTGGCATGCTCGAGCTCTTCCAACACCAGCACCCCGGCGCCGCCGGCGATGACGAAGCCGTCGCGGTTGATGTCGTAGGGGCGCGAGGCGGTGGCGGGGGTGTCATTGTATTTCGACGACATCGCGCCCATCGCGTCGAACAGCACCGAGAGCGACCAGTCGAGCTCTTCGCAGCCGCCGGCGAAGATGATGTCCTGCTTGCCGATCTGGATCGTCTCATAGGCGTTGCCGACGCAATGGTTCGACGTCGCGCAAGCCGAGGAGATCGAGTAGTTCACGCCCTTGATCTTGAACCAGGTCGCGAGCGTCGCCGACGCCGTCGACGACATCGCCTTCGGCACCGCAAACGGTCCGACCCGCTTAGGTCCCTTGGTGCGGGTGAGGTCGGCGGCTTCGACGATGGTCCGGGCGGACGGACCACCGGAGCCCATGATGATGCCGGTGCGGACGTTGGAGACTTCGTCGGGTCCGAGACCGGAATCCTGGATCGCCTGCTCCATCGCAATGTGATTCCACGCCGCACCTTGGCCGAGGAAGCGCATCGCGCGCCGGTCGACCACCGTCGAAGGATCGAGCGTCGGCTCGCCCTGGACCTGGGAGCGGAAGCCGAGCTCGGCGTATTTCTCCGCCCGCGAGATGCCTGACTTCGCCTCGTGAAGGCTCGCAAGCACTTCCTGGGTGTTGTTTCCGATGGAAGAGACAATGCCCATCCCGGTGACCACAACCCGCCTCATGACAGCCTCGCCCTAATCGTTGTCTTCTTGGTGATGCGCTCAGCCCAGGCTCGTGCCCTGCTTGAACAAGCCGACTTTCAGATCCTTCGCGCGATAGATAATCTGGTCGTCGACCGAAAGCCATCCGTCGGCGATCCCGAGCACCAGCTTTGAACGCATCACCCGCTTCATATCGACATTGTACACAACCTTGCGGGCCTCGGGCAGCACCTGGCCGCCGAACTTCAGCTCGTTCAGGCCAAGCGCGCGCCCGCGACCTTCGCCGCCAACCCAGCCCAGATAAAAGCCGACCATTTGCCACAGCGCGTCGAGGCCAAGGCAGCCGGGCATCACCGGATCGTTCTTGAAGTGGCAGCCGAAGAACCAGAGATCGGGCTTCACGTCGAGCTCAGCGCGCACCAGCCCCTTGCCGAATTCGCCGCCGGTCTCGTTAATGTCCGTGATGCGGTCGAACATGAGCATCGGCGGCAGCGGCAATTGTGCATTGCCGGGGCCGAACATCTCGCCGCGACCGCATGCCAGCAAGTCTTCATATTCGTAATTGCGCCTGTTCAACATGCGGAAGCCTCTGTGTTCTAACCCGATTGAGCGGCGTTTCTGGCGAAAATGGGCTCCGTCTTGTTCGGAAAGCAACGCCGATTGCCGTCGTCAGGCGCGAATACCGAGGGCCCGGATGGACCTGCGGGCCTCAATGCCTGGCTGCGCCAAAATCGGCTAAGCGGAACCGCGCGCTCTCTAACACAGGCCTTTTCGAGTGGCAAAGCGGTCTCATGAAGGTAAAATAACGAGGGCCGCGCCCGGTTCCTGCTCATTAGAACCGCTCTAGTTGCGAGAAACTTGCATCTGCATCTATCTCTCCATATATTGCGAGATAGATAGTGTTCACGCGTGCCCGAATTTGGAAATGAACGAAAACAACGCGCCCCATCGCGACGACGACGACGCCCATGCGGCGGCCCTTCTGTCCGGCCGCCAGCCGGCACTGACCGGCTGCCCCTGGCATGACGTCAACGAAATGCTCCAGTCCGCCGGCCTTCGCCCGACGCGGCAAAGGATGGCGCTTGGCTGGCTGCTGTTCGGCAAGGGTGCCCGCCACCTCACGGCTGAAATGCTCTACGAGGAAGCGACGCTGGCCAAGGTCCCGGTCTCGCTTGCGACGGTCTACAACACGCTGAACCAGCTCACAGATGCAGGCCTGCTGCGTCAGGTCAGCGTCGACGGCACCAAGACCTATTTCGACACCAACGTCACCACGCACCACCACTATTACCTTGAGAACAGCCACGAACTGGTCGACATCGAGGACCCGCATCTTGAGCTGTCCAAGATGCCGGAGGTGCCCGCGGGCTACGAGATCGCGCGCATCGACATGGTCGTGCGCCTGCGCAAGAAGCGCTGAGGTCAATCCTAAACTGTCGATTTCGTCGTCATGGCCGGGCGTAGCCGTCTGAAGGACGGCGTCGCTTCGCTTGCCTATGTCCCGGCCATCCACGTTTTTGGGCTAGGTGCGAAGTCCGTGGATGCCCGGGACAAGCCCGGGCACGACGACGGGGCGCCAGATTGCCCCTAAACTCAGTTCACCTGCTCGTCCGAGTACACGCCCCAGAGGCGTTCCTGCTGGATCCAGCCGTCGAAGCCGTTGCCGGTGACACGGCACCAGTTTGCGCTGCACCTTTTCACCTGCGTGACGACTCCGGCCTGGAGCTTTGCTGCAATCGCACTATCGACATCGGCCCGGTCGTAGATCGGAGCGAGCTCGTCCTTCTGCTTCATGGTCACGACCGCGGTGCGGCGGCCCGACAGCAGCGAGTGATAGACCCAACCTTCGGCGCCTTCGGAATCGCGCACCCGGCGCCAGTTCTCGAACTCGGCGGTGATTTCGACCGGCAGGCCGGCGCGGGTATAGACCCAGGCCACGTCATTGTCCTTGGTCGGGCCGGCACGGACGTTGACGTGGTCCGACTTGAGGCTGACATAACGCGGCACCGGCAGGCCGCTGGCGGTCTGCGGCGTGTTGTCCTTGGCCGAATGCCCGGGGCTGACCGAGGCGCTCAACCAGCCGCAAACGAGCGCCATCACCGCGCAAAAACGCCCCAACGCCATCAACCCGTCTCCTGTCGAGGACCGGCCAAGCCGGATCCTCACCCCAAGTCCAAACCCTGCCGCGCACCCCTTCGTCTTGCCCCACGCGGGTGTTCCCGAAGCCCGGCCCGTGGTTCTTGTCTTGGCCCGGCCTTCTGCTAGAGAGGACGGACGCTTGAACAACCAGTTTGCCCGATTTTCCGGCCGGAAATGTCGGGGGAGCTTGAAGGAAACGCCGGGGACGACGCGGCAAGGGCAGTGTCGAACAACCGGGTTAATGAGGCCTGAACGGCCGGCCTTTGGCGACAGAGGCGGCTTGCGACGCCTGATGAGAGCAGGACATGTCGGTGAAGAAAAAGCCCCTCGTCGTCGTGACGCGCAAGTTGCCGGATTCGATCGAGACCCGGATGCGCGAGCTGTTCGACGCGCGGATCAATCTCGACGACACGCCGATGTCGGCCGAGCAGATCGCCGAAGCCGCGCGCGGCGCCGACGTGCTTGTTCCGACGGTCACCGACCACATCACGGCCGACATCGTCAATCAGCCCGACTGCAAGCTGCGGCTGATCGCGAATTTCGGCAACGGCGTCGACAACATCGATGTCGAGGCCGCGCACGCCCGCGGTATTACCGTCACCAATACGCCGAAGGTTTTGACCGAAGACACCGCCGACATGACCATGGCGCTGATCCTGGCCGTGCCGCGCCGGCTGATCGAGGGCGCTTCCGTCCTCACGGAGGGCAAGCCCTGGGCCGGCTGGTCGCCGACCTGGATGCTCGGCCATCGCATCGGCGGCAAGCGCCTCGGCATCATTGGCATGGGCCGCATCGGCCAGGCGGTGGCGCGCCGCGCCCGCGCCTTCGGCTTGCAGATCCACTATCACAACCGCCGGCCCGTGGCGCCGAAGATCGCCGAAGAGCTTGGCGCGACCTATTGGGAAAGCCTCGACCAGATGCTGGCGCGGATGGACATCATCTCCGTGAACTGTCCGCACACGCCGGCGACCTATCATCTGCTCTCGGCGCGACGGCTGAAGCTGATCCGGAAAGACGCCTACATCGTCAACACAGCGCGCGGCGAGGTCACCGACGAGGACACGCTGATCAAGCTGATCGAAGCCGGTGACATCGGCGGCGCCGGCCTCGACGTCTACGAGCACGAGCCCGCGGTCAACCCGAAGCTGGTACGGCTCGCCAGGGCCGGCAAGGTGGCGCTGCTGCCGCATATGGGCTCGGCCACCATCGAGGGCCGCGTCGAGATGGGCGAGAAGGTGATCATCAACATCCGCACCTTCCTCGACGCGCACAAGCCGCCGGATCGCGTGCTGCCGAGCATGCTCTGAGGTTTATTTCCTTGGGTTCTCGCGCTTGCGCCAGCCTGCGACGAAATCGATGAAGGCGCGCAGCGCCGGCGGCACCTGGCGCCGGCTCGGATAGTACAGGAACGGGCCCGGAAACGGCTCGCACCAATCCTGAAGCAAGCTGACCAGCGCGCCCGACCTCAGCGCTTCGTGTACGTAGCCATCGAGCGTTGCCCAGATGCCGGCGCCGTCGAGCGCAGCGCGCATCGCAAGGCCAATATTGGTCGAGATCAGCTTTGCCGGCGGATCGACCTTCACGAGCTGGCCAGCCTTCTCGAACTCCCAATCATGCATGACGCCACTCGAGTAGCGGGCGCGGATGCAATCATGGTCGAGGAGATCCTTCGGATGCCTCGGCCTGCCGCGGCGCGCGACGTAATCAGGCGATGCGACCACGACGTAACTCTGCGGGCCGCTCAGCGAGATCGCCACCATGTCCTGCGCGAGATGCTCGCCGTAGCGCACGCCGGCGTCGAAGCCTGCGCTGACGATATCGACAAACCCGCTTTCGGAGACGATGTCGAGATCGACCTGCGGATGCGCCTGCAGGAACGGCCCGACCATCGGCGCCAGCACGAGGTCGACCGCCGGCGGCGGCGCGTTGATGCGCAGGCGGCCAGATGCCACCTCACGCAAACCGCGGACCTGATCGAGGGCATCGCCGACGTCACGCAGGGCCGGCGCGACGCGCGACAGCAGCAGCTCACCCGCCTCGGTCAGCGCAACGCTGCGGGTGGTACGGTTCATCAGGCGAACGCCGAGGCGTTCCTCCAGGTCCCGTAGCCGCTGACTAAGGCTCGACACCGACACGCGAATTTCTACCGCCGCGCGCCGAAAATTACGGGTGCGGGCCACCGCCACGAAGACATCGAGATCGCGCAAGTCTGGATCGGCCATTGTTCGATAATGTGAACAAGCTATTCTTGATTGTCCAGCTTATCGGCGCAATGGAGCGGAGGCATATGTGCCCCGTCACGCGGCGCAAACAGCTTGCCGCCTTTCTAGGAGAGCCATCATGGAACAGCGCAAACTCGGTTCAACCGGCCCCACCGTCTCGAGCCTCGGTCTCGGCTGCATGGCCATGTCGGACGCCTACGGTCCCGCCGATCGCGGCGAGAGCATCGCCACGATCCGCGCGGCACTCGATGCCGGCATCACGCTGCTCGACACCGGCGACTTCTACGCCATGGGCCACAATGAAATGCTGGTCCGCGAGGCGCTGAAGGAGGTCCCACGCGACAAGGTGCAGATCAGCGTCAAATTCGGCGCGCTGCGCGGCCCCGCCGGGGAATTCGCCGGGATAGATTGCCGGCCGGCCGCAACGAAGAATTTTCTCGCCTATTCGCTGCAGCGCTTGGGCACCGAGTACATCGACATCTACCGCCCGGCGCGTCTTGATCCCAACTTTCCCATCGAGGAGACCATTGGCGGCCTCGCCGAGATGGTAAAGGCCGGTTACATCAGGCATATCGGGCTGTCCGAGGTCGGCTCCGACACCATCCGCCGCGCGCATGCGGTGCATCCGATCGTCGATCTCCAGATCGAATATTCGCTGATCGAGCGCGGCATCGAGCGCGACATCCTCAAGACCTGCCGCGAACTCGGCATCGGCATCACCGCCTATGGCGTGCTGGCGCGCGGCCTGATCAGCGGTCACTGGTCGAAGGGCAGCGGCAAGGTCGGCAAGGACTACCGCCTGATGAGCCCGCGCTTCCAGGGCACGAATCTCGATGCCAATCTCGCGCTGGCGGAGCAGTTGCGCGCGATCGCCGCCGGGATCGGTGCAACGCCTGCGCAGGTCGCGATCGCCTGGGTGGCGGCGCAGGGTGAGGAGATCGTTCCGCTGGTCGGCGCCCGGACCCGCAACCGCCTCACCGAGGCGCTCGGTGCAACCAAGGTCAATCTGACGCCGGTTCAGCTTGCGACACTGGCGAAGGCCTTTCCGCCCAGTGTCGCCTCAGGCACGCGCTATGCGGCCGAGCAGATGGCGCATCTGGACAGCGAGAAGCCGGCCGCCGCGTAACATCTGCACTCAAGTGCGATGGGCGCTGAGGTCGGTCATGACCGGCCCATCGCCGTTGAGCGGATTGGCCGGATCGCGCGCGTAGCGCAAGGTCTCGAAGCGCATCGCGCGTGCATCGATCATCAGGAGGCGGCCGACGAGACCGTCGCCAAAGCCGACGATCTCGCGGATCGCCTCCAGCGCCATCATCGAACCCATCACGCCCGCAAGCGCGCCCATGACGCCGGCCTCCGCGCAGGCCGGCACCGTGCCCGGCGGCGGCGCCTCCGGAAACAGGCAGCGGTAGGTCGGGTTGAACACACCCTCGTCGTTCTTTTCATGCGCGCGGATCGTCGTCAGCGATCCATCGAAGGTGCCGAGCGCGGCGGTGATGAGGGGCCGCTTGGCGAAGAAGCAGGCGTCGGAGGCCAGATAGCGCGTCGAGAAATTGTCGGAGCCGTCGAGCACAAGATCGTAGTCGCCGATCAGCGAGAGCGCGTTGTCGGCGTTGAGCCAGGTGGCGTGGCCGACAAAGCGCACATGCGGATTGAGCGCGGTGATCCGCTCGGCGGCGCTCTCGACTTTGTGCCGGCCGATGTCAGGTGTCGTATGGATGACCTGGCGCTGAAGGTTGGACAGCGACACCACGTCGTCATCGACCACGCCGAGAGTGCCGACGCCGGCAGCGGCCAGATACATCAGGGCCGGCGCGCCGAGCCCGCCGGCGCCGATCACCAGCACGGATGCCCGTTTCAGCGCGGCCTGGCCGGGGCCACCGACATCGCGCAGCACGATATGGCGGGCATAGCGTTCGAGTTCGTCCGCGCTCAGCATCGTCATCCTTTCAGGTGCCTACCCTCATGGTGAGGAGGCGCGAAGCGCCATCTCGAACCATGAAGGCCCCGTTGCAACAGCTTGGCCTTCATCCTTCGAGACGCGCGGGAAGAGCGCGCTCCTCAGGATGAGGAGTCAGCTACCTTTCCCTGGCCTGAACCACCTCAACATTGTTCGCGACCGATGAGATGTGCTTCAATGGCAGCACGTTCAATGGGCTGGCTGATTTGTCATGAGATCGATGCTTGCGGCAACACTGTTGGTCGCGACCGCCGCAGGCGCGAACGCCCAGATGACGACGCCGCAGGTCTCCGGCACCAGGCCGAAGACGATCCAGACCGTTCCGATCCGCCCGCCCGCCTTGCAGACGCCGTCGGAGACCGCCGACGCCATGGCGCAGGCGGAACGCCTGTCGCTGCAATCCGACCTCGCCTGGGTCGGCCAATATAACGGCGCCATCAGCGGCGACGTCAGCGCGCGCATG
The DNA here is from genome assembly GCF_023074015.1 of Bradyrhizobium sp. 142. Classification (NCBI taxonomy): domain Bacteria; kingdom Pseudomonadati; phylum Pseudomonadota; class Alphaproteobacteria; order Hyphomicrobiales; family Nitrobacteraceae; genus Bradyrhizobium; species Bradyrhizobium sp. 142. Next base: position 30,778 of record NZ_JADPKQ010000509.1, on the reverse strand, counting down.
GTCGACGCAATCAAGGAATACCAGAAGGCCAAGGGCGGCAGGCCAACCGGCGCGCTCAATCCGCAGGAGCGCGCCGCACTCGCCGAGACGGCGCGCCGAAAGCAGGACAGCGTCGGCTGGAAGATCGTGATGGAGCCGACCAGCGGCGCCCGGCTCGGCATCCCCGGCAAGTTGGTGACGCAGCAGGCGACCGATGCCAACGGCTCGAAATGGACCTCACCGACTGGAACGGTGCAAGTGCTGCTCGGCCGCCGCAAGGAGGCGAACCCGACCACAGCCAAGCTCGCGGCAGCGGAGAAGAAGGAGCCCCCCGGACGCAAGGTCGACTACACCGTGGTGAAGCCGGACTTTTTCGTGCTTTCGGGCCTCCAGGGCCTGAAGAAATTTTACGTCCGCGGCACCTTCAAAGGCGACGAGGTCCGCATCATGACCATCCTCTACGACCAGGCGACCGAGAACACGGTCGAGCCGGTCGTGATCGCGATGTCGAGCGCGTTCAACGCATTCCCGGCGGGGCCGCAGGCCGGACCGACACCGCGCAAGAGCGTCGAATACGGCACCGGCATCGTCGTCAGCGACGACGGCGCGATCGTCACCGATCGCCTCATCACCGACAGCTGCCTCGCGATCACGGTCGCCGGCTATGGCAATGCCGACCGGCTCGCCGAAGACAAGGAGCACGATCTCGCACTGCTGCACATCTACGGCGCGCGCGGCCTGAAACCGCTCGGCCTCACCGGCGGCGCGGCCAAGACGAACGTCGATGTCATCGGCATCGCGGATCCGCAAAGCCAGGGCGGCGCGGCCAGCGTCTCAAGTGTCAAGGCGGCGCTGGCGCCGGTGACGAGCAACGATTCCGCACTGTCTCCGCCACCGGCCGTGGGGTTCTCCGGCAGCCCGGCGATCGACGGCGACGGCAAGTTTGCCGGCATCGCGCTGCTGAAGCCGGCGATAGTCGCGGGTCCCGCGACATCGGTCCCTGCGTCACAAGCGGTGATGGTGTCTGCGGAAACGGTGCGCGACTTCCTGAAAGCGAACGATGTCATGGCGAACGGCACGTCGACCGATGCAAAGGCCGCCGTGGTGCGCGTGATCTGCGTGCGCAAGTAGGCCAAGGGCAGCATCCCTGATTCCCCGCGCCCTTGGGTGGTAACGAGCACGCCCACGTACGACTACGGGTCCAGTAGTGGTACGGATTCGCCGTCATTCCCTATTCCGCCATCATCGTTAGCGTTGATTCGGACATCCGCGGTCCCCCTTGGACTGGGCAGGGCACGTCCTGAGCGAGAAGAGCTCAGCATCGAGAAGCGATGCACGTTCGCGTGGCGTTACCCAGAGACCCAAGCACTCCAAAGGATTCATCTTCCATGCACACGATCGTACTGGCCACCCAAAAGGGCGGCAGTGGCAAGAGCACGCTCGCCATCGGCCTCGCGCTGGCAGCCAAGCAGGTCGGCTTCACCGTTCGCCTGATCGAGACCGACCTGCAGGGTACCCTGTCCAACTGGCGGCGCCGCCGTACCGCGGATGATCTCGTCGTCGAGCCGATCTATCATGCCGCCGACATCGAACCGCGTCTGAAGATGCTGGCCAAAAGCGGCCTGCAGCTCGCGATCGTTGACACCGCGGCCGGCCTTAGCGCCGCCACTACCGCCGCGATCCGCCATTGCGACCTCTGCCTGATCCCGGCCCGGCCGAGCGTCGCCGACATCGAGGCGACCGCTTCGACGCTCAGCGTCGCGCGCGCCTGGAAGCGGCCCTATAGCTTCGTGCTGAACCAGACGCCTATCCGCGGCCAGCGCATCGACAACGCGGCCACCACGCTCGCCGAGGATGCGGCGCTCGATCTCGCTGAGGTGCTCGCGCGCCCGCTGATCGTGATGCGCAATGATCACCAGGACTCGCTGGCAGCCGGCCTCGCCGTCAGCGAATTCGCACCGAACGGCAAGTCGGCGGACGAGGTCCGCGGCCTCTGGCAGTGGATCGATACCCGTCTCGAGCTCGTCGCCACGACCAATGTCCGGAGCGACCAGGTGATTACGACGGCGGACGGCATGCTGCACGCTGCCGAGCTTGCGTCGGACGAGACCACGACACTGGCGTCCTGAGCGAAGCGATCGCTCAGACGGCCGCCGGGCTCTTCGCCATCCGGTAAAAAGAGTCCAAGCGACGAAGCAATCCGGCCACCAGCCCGGCCGGATTGCTTCGCTTCGCACTGGCGGCAATTGATCGAACTAATGTAGCCGCGGGCTCCCTTACCTCTCCCGCCTGCGGGAGAGGTCGGCGCGCTCTTTGCGCGCCGGGTGAGGGTTTTCTCCTCACAGGGAATCTCTCTGCGGAAGCCCCCTCTCCCCAACCCTCTCCCGCAAGCGGGAGAGGGAGCGCAACTAGCGCCTGATTAGCTCAAGGCTTCCGCGCAGTGGTCAAGCTGCGATGTCTGCATGGCCGGCTACTTCTGACATTTCGCACACCAGAAGGTCGATCGCCCATTCTGGGTGAAACGCTTGATCGTGCCGCCACAGCGCGGCGTCTTGCAGGACTCGCCTTCGCGGTCGTAGACCTTGAACGCGTGCTGGAAATAGCCGAGCTCGCCTGAGGTCTGGCGATGGTCGCGAAGTGAGGAGCCGCCGGCCTTGATGGCGTCGTTCAGCACGGTGTGGATCGCGCCAACCAATCTCTTCGCATGGTCGGTCGGTTCGCCCTTCTTGGTCGACAGCGTCGCGGCAATCCGGCGCGGCGACAGATGCGAGCGGTGCAGGACTTCGCAGACATAGATGTTGCCGAGCCCCGCCACCACGCGCTGATCGAGCAGCGCGGCCTTCAGGTTCGTGGTCTTGCCGGCGCACGACCCCGCCAGCATTGCCGCGTCGAACGCGTTGCCGAGCGGCTCGGGACCGAGGTCGCGCAGCAGCGGCTCCTCGTCCAGCGCGTTGCGCGCGATCACTTTCATGTAACCGAAGCGGCGCGGATCGTTGAAGACGATGTCGGCACCCGAGGACATGCGAAACAACACGTGGTCATGCGTGGAGTCCTTGGCCCGCGGATAGTGAAACTCGCCAGGCGCCGCATCGTTGTCCGGCTTGATGACGCGGAACGAGCCTGACATGCCCAGATGCATAAGCAGCACGTCGCCTGAAGCGAGATCGGCCATGAGATATTTTGCACGGCGGCCGAGCCCGGTGACGAGCTGCCCCTGGAGCCGGGCCACGAAATCCGGCTGAAAGGGAAAGCGCAGATCTGGGCGCCGGGCCTCCGCGACGAGGATCTTTGCACCTTCCATGACTGGCTGAAGGCCGCGGCGGACGGTCTCGACTTCGGGCAATTCAGGCATGGTCAGGCATTCACCTTATGAGGGCGGTGTGATAGCGCCATTGCGGCGGGCGCGCTATGGTCCGCCTCGTGGAGTAGAGTAATGGATCGGCCGGGCGAAACCACGCATTTTGGCTTCAGGGACGTTCCCTTGGGCGACAAGCAGACACTGGTGAACGATGTGTTTCACAGCGTGGCTTCGCGCTATGATTTGATGAACGACTTGATGTCCGGTGGCCTGCACCGGGTCTGGAAGGACATCATGATCAACGCGCTAGATCCGCCCAGAAGCGAGCGGCCGTTCGCGTTGCTCGATGTGGCCGGCGGCACCGGCGACATTTCGTTCCGGGCCGCCAAGGCGGCCGGGTCCGGCTTCCATGCCACCGTTTGCGACATCAATTCCGGGATGCTGGCGGTAGGCCGCGAGCGCGCCGCCAAGCGGCATCTCGAGACCCAGGTCGATTTCGTCGAGGGCAATGCCGAAGCGCTCGCCTTCGCCGATCGCAGCTTCGACGCATATACGATCGCTTTCGGCATCCGCAACGTGCCGCAGATCGGCCTTGCGCTGCGCGAGGCCTATCGCGTGCTGAAGCCTGGCAGTCGCTTCCTGTGCCTGGAGTTCTCCACCGTCGAGATGCCCGGCCTCGACAAGCTTTACGATCTGTTCTCGTTCAAGGTGATTCCGCCGCTCGGCCGCATGGTGACCGGCGACGCCGAGTCCTATCAGTATCTCGTCGAATCGATCCGCAAGTTTCCAAAGCCCAACGCCTTCGCCGACATGATCCGCAATGCCGGTTTCGCCCGCGTGAGCTGGCAGACATTGACCGGCGGCATTGTTGCACTGCATTCGGGCTGGCGTTTGTGATCTCTGCAATTACCCACACTGCGCGCCTGATGCGCGCTGCGTTCGTGTTTGCGCGCGAAGGCGTGTTCGGCTCCGTCGATCCGAGCCTCGTGCCGCCGCCCGGACAGCTTGCGCTGAAGCTTGCCCGTCTCATCGAGCGGCGCGGCATCAAGCATGGACCACGGATATCGCGCGCGCTGACCCGGATGGGTCCGGCCTATCTCAAGCTCGGGCAATTCCTCGCGACGCGCCCCGATGTCGTCGGCGTCAGCATGGCGCGCGATCTCGAGAGCCTCCAGGATCGCCTGCCGCCATTCCCGCAGGACGAGGCGGAAGCTGCGATCGCGACCTCGCTGGAGCGCCCGCTGAAAGACGCGTTCACAAGCTTCGGCCCGGCGGTCGCGGCCGCCTCGATCGCGCAGGTGCATCGCGCCGAAGTCTGGCACGACGGCGTCCGCAAGGCGGTCGCCGTGAAAGTGCTGCGACCCAACGTGGCCTCGCGCTTCCGGCGCGACCTCTCCGATTTCTTTTTCGTCGCGCACAAGGCCGAATCCTACTCGGCCGAAGCGCGGCGCCTGCGCCTCATCGAGGTCATCAACACCATGTCGCGCTCGGTCGCGATGGAGATGGACCTGCGGCTCGAGGCTGCGGCGCTGTCGGAGATGGCGGAGAACACGCGCGACGATCCCGACTTCCGCATACCGACCGTCGACTGGGACCGCACCACGCACAACGTGCTGACGATGGAGTGGATCGACGGCATCGCGCTGAACGATCACAAGCGTCTGGCAGAGGCGCAGGTCGATCTGCCCGATCTCGGCCGCAAGATCATCCAGAGCTTTCTGCGGCACGCGTTGCGCGACGGCTTCTTCCATGCCGACATGCATCCGGGCAATCTGTTCCTGGATGATACGGGCCGGCTGGTCGCGGTCGATTTCGGCATCATGGGCCGGCTCGGCATGAAGGAGCGGCGCTTCCTCGCGGAAATCCTGCTCGGCTTCATCACCCGCGACTACCGCCGCGTCGCTGAAGTGCATTTCGAGGCGGGCTACGTGCCCGCGCATCATTCGGTCGAGAATTTCGCACAAGCCATCCGCGCCATCGGCGAGCCGATCCACAACCGCACCGCCGAAGAGATCTCGATGGCGCGGCTGCTGACGCTGCTGCTCGAGGTCACCGGCCTGTTCGACATGACCACAAGGCCGGAACTGATCCTGCTGCAGAAGACCATGGTGGTGGTCGAGGGCGTGGCGCGCGGCTTCGATCCCAAGCTCGATATCTGGAAGATCGCCGACCCGGTGGTGCGCGAATGGATCGAGCGCAATCTCGGACCGCTCGGCCGGGTCCAGGGTGCGATTTCCGGCACCGGCGACCTCGCGCGCGTGCTGATGCGGCTTCCCGATATCGCGCAGCGCTCGGTCGTGGTGCTCGAGCAATTGGAGACCATGACGCGCGAGGGCCTGCGGCTGTCACCGGAGAGCATCGCGGCGATGGGGCGCAGCGAGGGCCGCAAGAACCGCTGGCGCACCGTGGCGCTCTGGATCATCGCCGCGACCTTTATCGGCATCCTGATCGCCGTCCGGAATCTATGATTGCACTGCAATCATAGCGCTGATAGCATCGCCATCATTCTGTCCTGGAGGGCGTCATGGCGAGCCTGACCATCCGCAAGCTCGACGAGACCGTCAAAACCTATCTACGCCTGCGCTCGGCCAAGAACCGCAGGTCGGTCGAGGAAGAGGTCCGGGTCATCCTGCGGGAGCTGATCGAGGGCCGTGAGGAGCCGCTGACGCCGTTTGCGGTCCCACCCGCGGCATCTACCGCCTCCACATCCCAGCGCACCGGCGCCCTCCCTGAGGCCAGCGTCACCCTGATCATCGGCGGCGGGATTGCGGCCTATAAGTCGCTCGACCTGATCCGCCGGCTCAAGGAGCGTCGCATCGAGGTCCGCTGCGTGCTGACCAAGGCGGCGCAAGAGTTCGTCACGCCTTTGGCGGCGAGCGCACTCTCCCATGAGCGCGTCTATACTGACCTGTTCGATCCCCAGAGCGAGTTCGACGCCGGCCACATCCGGCTGGCGCGCGACTGCGACCTGATCGTGGTGGCGCCTGCGACCGCCGACCTGATGGCGAAGATGGCAGGCGGCCATGCCGACGATCTCGCCAGCGCGATCCTGCTCGCCACCAACCGAAAAATCCTGCTGGCGCCGGCGATGAATCCGCTGATGTGGAATAACGCCGCGACGCGCCGCAATGTGGCGCAGCTTCAGCGCGACGGCGTGGTGCTGATCGGCCCGAATTCCGGCGAGATGGCTGAAGCCGGAGAAGCCGGCACCGGCCGCATGTCCGAAGCGGTGGAGATCGCGGCCGCCGCCGAGCGGCTGCTGCGGCCGCCGATGCCGCGCCCGCTCGCCGGCAAACGCGTGCTGATCACCGCGGGCCCCACCCACGAGCCGATCGATCCGGTGCGCTACATCGCCAATCGCTCGTCCGGCAAGCAGGGCTTTGCCATTGCCGCGGCTGCGCAAGCCGCGGGCGCCGAGGTGATCCTGGTGAGCGGCCCGGTCGATCTCAGCGATCCCCAAGGCGTGACGGTGAAGCATGTCGAATCGGCGCGGCAGATGCTGGAGCAGGTTCGGGCTTCGCTCCCGGTCGACATCGCCATCTTCGCCGCCGCGGTCGCCGACTGGCGGGTCGCCAGTGAAGGCGAACAGAAGCTGAAGAAGACCTCGGCCGGCATGCCGCCGCTTCAGCTCGTCGAGAACCCCGACATCCTCGCCACGATCTCGAAGCTGACGGACCAGCGCCCGCCGCTGGTGATCGGCTTTGCCGCCGAAACCGAGCACCTCATCGACAACGCCAAATCCAAGCTGGCGCGCAAGGGCTGCGACTGGATCGTCGCCAACGACGTTTCACCCGCAACCGGCGTGATGGGCGGGGACCGCAACACCGTTCATCTTATCAGCCGCAAGAATGGCGAGAGCACCGGCGAGATTGAGGTTGATTCCTGGCCGGTGATGACCAAGGAACAGGTCGCCACCCAACTGGTCGCGCGCCTCGTCAAGAGCGTGACCGGCAAATCCCTGGAGCTCGCATCTTGAGCACGAAAGTCACCGTCGAACTGCAACGCATGGCTCATGCCCAAGGCCTGCCGCTGCCGGCTTATCAGACCACTGAAGCCGCCGGCCTCGACCTCATGGCCGCAGTTCCGGACGGCGAACCTGTGACGCTCGCCCCCGGCCAATATGCGCTGGTGCCGACCGGGCTTGCGATTGCCTTGCCGGCCGGGCACGAGGCGCAGGTGCGGCCGCGCTCGGGGCTCGCCGCCAAGCACGGCGTCACCGTGCTGAACTCGCCGGGCACGATCGACGCGGACTATCGCGGCGAGATCAAGGTGATCCTGATCAATCACGGCGCGGCACCCTTCGTGATCCAGCGCGGCGAGCGCATCGCGCAGATGGTGATCGCCCCCGTGGTGCAGGCCGCGCTGGTTCCCGTGGCCGAATTGTCGGCAACCGGCCGCGGCGACGGCGGCTTCGGCTCGACCGGCCGCTAGTTTCTTACCTCTCCCGCTTGCGGGAGAGGTCGGCGCGGAGCGCGGGGTGAGGGCTCTCTCCATACGGGCAGAGTCGCCCGCGACGAGACCCCCCTCCCCAACCATCCCCCGCAAGCGGGAGAGGGAGCGCAGCTGCATCATGGCAAACAATCCGCATGGGCCGCTTACACACGGCAATTCCAACCGAATCACCCGAACAATGACGGGGCTTGGAACAACGCGGCCGGCATTTTTGTGGGGCCGGCTTTGCGTTCACGATCTGGACTCTTACCGGTCGAGTCACGATGAGGATATTGTCGTTTGATTCGCGCGCGGCGGGGGTCGCCGCGCGCAAATCCGTGCGATCTTGGGGCAACTATGTCAGGCGTGATCGTGTCGATGCGTCGGACGCTGCTGTCTTGCACATCGTTGGTGCGCGACGGTCTTGTGGGAAGCGCTCTGGCGGCGCTGTCGCCGGCTGGCCCGGCGCAGGCCGCCGACCTCGCCGACACCCTCTCCACATTGCTGGACTTCAACCGGCAGGAACTCGCGGTGCTGGCGACTGCACTGGCCCTGCTCGGCTTCTCGGTCATGGCCGCAATTCTGCTGATGCGCACGCGTGTGCGCACTGCGAAGAACGAGGCCGGGCTGCGCGCGCGGATCAGGGAGCTGCAATTGCAGACCGATCGCTTCGGCGCGCTGCTGTTCGCCGAGCCGCAGATCCTTATCTCGTGGCCGGCTGGCGATAACCGCGCGCAGATTTCCGGCGACCTCTCGATGGTGCTGCCGCGCGACTCGTCGCCGCAACGCGTGCTGGCGTTCGGAACCTGGCTGCCGCCGGAACCGGCGCTCCGGATCGACCACGCGGTCGAAGCGCTGCGTGACCGCGGCGACGGGTTCCAGCTGACGCTCAGCACTGCCAACGGCCGGACGCTGGAGGCCCTCGGCCGCGCCATCGGCGGTCAGGCCATCGTCCGGATTCGCGAACTCTCGGGCCTGCGCCGCGAACTGGCCGAGACCAATCTGCGCCACAAGGCGCTCGCCCACGAGACCGAGATGCTGCGCGGCTTTGCCGCCGCTTCGCCATGGCCGATCTGGGCCAAGGGCGAGAACGGCGCGCTGACCTACGCCAATCCGGCCTATGTGCGTGCGACCGAGGCAACCAGCGTCAGCGATGCCCAGGAGCGCAAGCTCGAATTGCTCGACAGCGACGACCGTACCGCCATGGAGCGCGGTCTGAAGGACGCCGCCAACTTCACCTCGCGGCTGCCGATCGTGATCGGCGGCGAGCGGCGCATCTATGACGTGCGCGCCGTCAATGTCGGCAGCGGCAGCGTCGGCGTCGCCATCGATGCCAGCGAAGCCGATGCGCTGAGCTCGGCCCTGGTGCGAATGGCCGAAGCGCACCGCCGCACGCTCGACCAGCTCTCCTCGGGAGTCGCCCTGTTCGACGGCCAGCGCCGGCTCGCCTTCTACAATGATTCCTATCGCCGGCTGTGGGACCTCGACCGCAGCTTCCTCGACGCCAGTCCCGACGATTCCAGCGTGCTCGACCAGCTCCGCGCCGCGCGCAAACTGCCGGAGCAGCCGGATTTCCGCGCCTGGAAAGCCAAGCTGCACGAGGCCTATCGCGCGGTCGAGACCGCCAAGGACACATGGTTCCTGCCCGATGGCCGCGCGCTCTCCGTCGTCACCACGCCGAACCCGGAAGGCGGCGTCACCTATCTGTTCGACGACGTCACCGAGAGCCTCGACCTTGCCCGCCGCTTCGACGGCCTGATCCGGGTCCAGCGCGAGACGCTGGACAGCCTCGCCGAGGGCGTCGCCGTGTTCGGCAGCAACGGCAAGGCGCAGTTGTTCAATCCGGCCTTCGTCCGCATGTGGAAGCTGTCGAGCGACGCTATGCGCGATGAGCCGCACATCCAGACCGTCGAAGGCTGGTGCCATCAGCTGTTCGACGATCCGATTGTCTGGCGGCAGATCCGCGAGGCCATCACTTCGATCGAGAACCGCGCCGACGTGCCGCTGAAGCTGGAGCGCAAGGACGGCAGCGTGCTCGACGGCATGATCCGGCCGCTGCCCGACGGCGCCACCATGCTGACGTTCCAGGACATCACCGATACCGAGAACGTCGAGCGCGCGCTGCGCGAGCGCAACGAGGCGCTGGAAGCCGCCGACCAGATGAAGGTGGATTTCGTCCACCATGTCTCCTACGAGCTGCGCTCGCCGCTGACCACCATCATCGGCTTCGCGCATTTCCTTAGCGATCCCTCCACCGGGCCGCTGACGCCGAAGCAGGCCGAATATCTCGACTACGTCACCAAATCGACCAACGCGCTGCTCGCGCTCACCAACAACATCCTCGATCTCGCCACCATCGATGCCGGCGCGATGAAGCTGGAGCTCGGTCCGGTCGACGTCGTCAAGGCCATCGAGCTTGCCGCCGAGGGCATCCAGGACCGGCTCGCGACCGACCGCATCCGCCTCAAGGTCGAGATCGCGCCGGACATCGGCAGCTTCATCGGCGACGAGAAGCGCGTGGTGCAGGTGCTCTATAACCTCCTCGCCAACGCCGTCGGGTTTTCTCCACAGGATTCCACCGTCGGCATCAGCGCGCGCCGAACCGACCGCAATGTCGTCTTCACCGTGACAGATTCCGGGCCTGGAATACCGGCCGACATGAAGGACAAGGTGTTCAACTGGTTCGAAAGCCGCTCGCAGGGCTCGCGTCATCGCGGCGCCGGGCTCGGGCTATCGCTGGTGCGCTCCTTTGTCGAGCTGCATGGCGGCAAGGTGCGGGTGGATTCGAGCGCGGGCAAGGGCACCGTCGTGGTCTGCGACTTCCCGACCGACCAGGCGGCGCATCGCGACGCCGCCGAATGACCGTGCCCAAGAACACGTCAACGACATTCTCCGTCGCGCTCGTCAACGAGACGGCCACGGCAGAGCTGATGGCCGATCTGGCGCTGCTGGTCGGGCCCGGCGACGTCATCACGCTTACCGGTGATCTCGGCGCCGGCAAGACCGCGGCCGCGCGCGCCATGATCCGCTATCTCGCCGGCGACGAGACGCTGGAGGTGCCGAGCCCGACATTTACGCTGGTGCAGGGCTATGAGCTGCCGCCCTTTCCGGTACAGCATGCCGATCTCTACCGCGTCGAGGACGAGAGCGAGCTCGAGGAGATCGGGCTGTCGCCGCTGCCGGAAGCCACGCTCATCCTGATCGAATGGCCTGAGCGTGCGCCGTCGGCAATGCCGGAGGACCGCATCGACATCGCTCTGACGCATCGGCCGGCGCTGGGTTCGACCGCGCGCGCCGCCGAAGTCACCGGTTACGGCAAGAGCGCCGCGCAGGTCGCGCGGCTGAAGGCGCTGCGGGAATTCCTCGATGCATCCGGCTACGTCGACGCGGCGCGCCGACGTATGGACGGCGACGCCTCGAGCCGTTCCTATGCGCGGCTGATCCGCGACGACGACGTCGTCATCCTCATGAACTTCCCGCAGCGCGCCGACGGCGCTGCGATGTACAACGGGAAATCCTACAGCGCCGCGGTGCACCTTGCCGAAAACGTCAAGCCCTTCGTCGCCATCGCCCAAGGCCTGCGCGCGGCAGGACTGTCCGCGCCGGCGATCTACCATTCCGATCTCGACCACGGCTTCCTGATCACCGAAGATTTCGGCAGCGAAGGCGTGATCGAAGGCGATCCGCCGCGCCCGATCGTCGAGCGCTACGAGGCTGCAACCGACGTCCTCGCCGTCCTGCACGGAAAGACGCTGCCGGATACGCTGCCGCTAGGGGATCAGAGCTACGCCATTCCGGTGTTCGACGCCGAGGCGCTGCTGATCGAGATCGGATTGATGCCGGAATGGTATCTGCCCGACCGCAACGCTCCGCTGAGCGAGGCAGCCCGCGCGGACTTTTTCGCGATGTGGCGCGAGTTGCTGCAGAAGCCGCTGGCGACGCCGAGGACGTGGATCATCCGCGACTATCACTCGCCCAATCTGATCTGGCTCGCCGACCGTACCGGCATCGCGCGCGTCGGCGTGATCGATTTCCAGGACACCGTGCTCGGACCACAATCCTACGACGTGGTCTCGCTGCTCCAGGACGCCCGCGTCGACGTGCCGGAAAGCCTCGAGCTGACGCTGCTGTCGCGCTACATCAAGGCGCGCCGCGCGCAAGATGCGAGCTTCGATCCGGCCGGCTTCGCCGAGCTCTACGCCATCATGTCGGCGCAGCGGAATACGCGCCTGCTCGGTACCTTCGCCCGCCTCAACCGCCGCGACGGCAAGCCGCATTACCTCCGCCACCAGCCGCGGATCTGGACCTACCTTCAGCGCTCGCTGGCGCACCCCGCGCTTAGCTATCTGCACGACTGGTACCTCACCCACGTCCCGCCGCCCCAATCCTGATTCGGGGCCGATTTACCGGCTGTTAGCCAAGGCGCCGGTATTCTGGCTGCGAGGCAGCCGGATCGTTACGGGGCTGGAGCAGAGCAGATGGCGGTGAAGACGGACCAGCGCGGCAACAGCCGGGTTGTTTTCGAGCGCGGGATTGCAGCCCAGATGATGGGGATCGACGGCACCTGGCGGCGCGACTGCACCATGGAGGACGTCTCCGAGAGCGGCGCCAAGCTGACCATCGACGGCTCGGTCGAAGGCTTGCATCTGAAGGAATTCTTCCTGCTGTTGTCGTCCACCGGACTAGCTTACCGCCGCTGCGAGCTTGCCTGGGTCAATGGCGACCAGATCGGCGTCAATTTCCTTAAGCTGGGCGACAAGAAGAAAAAGGCGCGTTCCACAGCCATCGGAGCGTAAGTGCAACACCCGTCGTACAACTGTCACGGCGGGTGACTAAGGCGATTGAGACGCGGTGCGGCTGACCGGGGCCCGTGCTAGGATTGCTGCGAACGCTCACAAGGACCGAGAAAGCGAAGGATGTCCGTCAAACCGACCAAAGCCATGGTGCTCGCCGCAGGGTTTGGCCTGCGTATGCGTCCGTTGACGGAGAAGATGCCGAAGCCGCTGGTGCCGGTGGCCGGCCAGCCGCTGCTCGACCATGTGCTCGACAAGCTCGACCAGGCCGGCGTGAGCGAGGCGGTCGTCAACGTGCACTATTTGCCGGACCAGATCATCAACCACGTCGCGCCCCGCCAGCATCCGCGCGTGATCATCTCGGACGAGCGCGACGAGGTGCTCGGCACTGGCGGCGGCGTGGTGAAGGCGCTCCCGCTGCTCGGCGATGCGCCGTTCTTCCATGTCAATTCCGACACGCTATGGATCGACGGCGTCCGCTCCAACCTGGCCCGGCTCGCGGAAAACTTCGATCCCGCCCGGATGGACATCCTGCTCTTGATGGCGCCGACCGCGACCAGCATCGGCTATGGCGGCCGTGGCGATTACGGCATGATGGCCGACGGCGCCCTGCGTAAGCGTCGGGAAAACCAGGTGGTGCCGTTCGTCTATGCGGGCGCCGCGATCATGTCGCCGTCGATCTTCGCCGGTGCGCCAAAGGGCGAGTTCTCGTTGACGAAAATGTTCGACCGCGCCAATGAGCAGGAGCGGCTGTTCGGCTTGCGGCTCGACGGTGTCTGGATGCACGTCGGCACGCCTGATGCCGTGCACGCGGCCGAAGAGGCGTTTCTGGAGAGTGTGGCTTAGGGCTGCTCTCGTGTCCCGGCCTCGGTGCTGTAGGGTGGGCAAAGCGAAGCGTGCCCACCGCCCAAGCTGAAACTCGGAGATGGTGGGCACGGCGCCAGTGCGCCTTTGCCCGCCCTACGATGCTCGCTAAGTGTAGCAAACAGCGGGGAAGACTCCGCCTGCGCGCATGACCATTTGAATCCGCCCCCCTATATTGGCGCCTGATTCCGAATCAGGCAGCCCATGCGCGTCTTCAGCGTTCCAGTCTCAGTTCCGTTCCTGCGCACGGTCGTATCAAGCTTGCTCGACGGCCGGCTGGTCGATGGTTTCGAGGCGCGTAGCGAGCCGGCGCGGCTTGCGGATGCCACGCTCTATTTGCCGACGCGGCGCGCCATGCGCGTCGTGCGCGAGATCTTCCTCGACGAGCTGAAGGCGGACGCGGTGATGCTGCCGCGCATCGTCGCGCTCGGCGACATCGACGAGGACGAGCTCGCCTTCGCGGGCGAGGTCGAACAGCTTTCCGGTGCGACGCAGATCGATATTCCGCCGCGGCTGGGCGAGCTGGAACGGCGGCTGACGCTGGCGCGGCTGGTCGCGGTCTGGGCCAAGGGCCCGGTGCTGGCGCCGCTGGTGGTCGGCGGCCCTGCCTCGACGCTTGCCTTGGCCTCCGACCTCGCACGCCTGATCGACGACATGGTCACGCGCGGCGTCGATTGGAGCGCGCTTGATGGCCTCGTGCCCGACCAGCTCGATCAATACTGGCAGCACTCGCTCGAATTCCTGCGTATCGCCCGCATCGCCTGGCCTAGTCACCTCGCCGAGGTCAACCGGATCGAGCCTGCGGCGCGGCGCGATCAGCTCATCGCCGCCGAAGCGAAGCGGTTGATCGCGCATCCCGGCGGTCCCGTGATCGCGGCCGGTTCGACCGGCTCGATGCCGGCCACCGCGAGATTCCTCCAGGCGGTTGCATCGCTGCCGCGTGGCGCAGTGGTACTGCCGGGGCTCGACACCGATCTCGACGAGGACGCCTGGCGGAGCATCGGCGGCGTGCGCGATGCGCTGGGCAAATTCGTGGAGCATCCGGCGTCGAACCATCCGCAATACGCCATGCACGCGCTGCTAGAGCGCGTTGGCATCAAGCGCAGCGATGTCGATATCCTCGAACCGCCGGCGGAAGGCGGCCGCGATCTGCTGGCCTCCGAATCGATGCGGCCATCCGCCAAGACGGAGATCTGGCACGACCGCCTGAAGCAGCCGGATGTGGCCGCAAAGATCACCGGCGGCATGGCAAATCTCGCAGTCGTTGAAGCCCCCAATCCCGAGATGGAGGCGCTTGCGATCGCGATCGCGATGCGCGAGGCGCGACATCTCGACAAGTCGGCGGCGCTGGTAACGCCGGACCGCGCATTGGCGCGGCGGGTGATGGCTGCGCTCACGCGATGGAATCTCGCTTTCGATGATTCCGGCGGCGACGTGCTGATGGAGACCTCTGCCGGCACTTTCGCGCGCCTCGCGGCGGAGGCCGCGACCAAGGGGCTGGAGCCGCCGACGCTGCTGGCGATGCTGAAACATCCGCTGTGCCGGCTCGGCCGGCCACCTGGCGCGTGGAAGGCGGCGGTCGAAGGCCTGGAGCTTGCGGTCTTGCGCGGCACGCGACCGCCCGCGGGGACCGCAGGCCTGCTCCGCGAATTCAACCGTTTTCGCGAGGAGCTCGCAAAGCTGTGGCGCAGTGAAGTTTCTTCGCTCCATCGCGCAGAGCCGCGCGCGCGTCTCAAGGCGGAGGATCTCGATCGCATCCAGGCGCTGATCGATATCCTGCAAAAGGCTCTGGCGCCGATCGAGAGCATGGCCTTATCGAAACCGTATGACTTCGCTGAGCTCGCGCACCGGCATCGCGAGATCCTGATCGAGCTGTCGCGCGACGAGCACGGCATCCCGCTGGCCTTCGAGCAGCGCGAGGGCCTCGCGCTCGCCGCCGCTTTCGACGATCTCTTGCGCAGCGGCACGAGCAGCGGATTGATGGTTCCGCTGCCGGATCACGCGGACGTCTTCCAGACCGCGTTCGGCGATCGCGCGGTCCGGCGACCGGACAGACCGGGCGCACGGCTTCACATCTACGGTCCGCTCGAATCGCGCTTGATGCAGGCCGACCGCGTCATCGTCGGCGGCCTGATCGAAGGCGTCTGGCCGCCGGCGCCGCGCATCGATCCGTGGTTGAGTCGGCCGATGCGGCACCAACTCGCTCTCGATCTGCCAGAGCGGCGCATCGGCCTCTCCGCCCACGATTTTGCCCAGCTGCTCGGCGCCGACGAGGTGATCCTCACCCATTCCGCCAAGGCCGGCGGCGCACCGGCGGTGGCTTCGCGCTTCCTGCACCGGCTTGAAGCGGTCGCGGGCGATGCGCACTGGAAGGCCGCGAAACAGGCCGGCGAGAAATATATGCAGTTCGCCGGCGCGCTGGACCAGCCCGCCGAAGTCACGCCGATCAAGCAACCGGAGCCGCGGCCGCCGCGCGCGACGCGGCCGCTCAGACTTTCGGTCACCGCGATCGAGGACTGGCTGCGCGATCCCTACACGATCTATGCAAAACACATCCTGCGGCTCGACGCGCTCGATCCGGTCGACATGCCGCTCTCGGCCGCCGACCGCGGCTCGGCGATCCACGATGCGCTGGGCGAATTCACCGAAACCTATGCAACCCAGCTGCCTGACGATCCCGCCCGCGTGCTGCGTGCGATCGGCGAAAAGTATTTTGCGCCGCTGATGGAACGTCCCGAGGCGCGGGCGCTGTGGTGGCCGCGGTTCCAGCGCATCGCGCGCTGGTTCGGCGAATGGGAGACGGCCCGCCGCGACGCGATCGAGACAATCGTCGCGGAGACCCGCGGCGAGATCTCGATCCCGCTCGACCATGAGCGCAGCTTCCGCCTCTCCGCGCGTGCCGACCGCATCGAGCGGCGCCGCGGTGGCGGCTATGCCATCCTCGACTACAAGACCGGCCAGCCGCCAACCGGCAAGCAGGTCCGCATGGGCCTGTCGCCGCAGCTCACCCTCGAAGCTGCAATCCTGCGCGAGGGCGGCTTTCCCGAGATCGACGCCGGCTCCTCCGTGAGCCAGCTCGTCTATGTGCGCCTGAGCGGCAACAATCCGCCGGGCGAGGAACGCGTTCTCGAACTCAAGATCAAACCAGGCGACGCGCCGCAGCCGCCGGACGCCGCGGCTGCAGAAGCCAGGGCCAAGCTGGAGGCGCTGATCCGTGCCTTCGACGACGAGCAACAGGCCTACATCTCGCTGAACCTGCCGATGTGGACCAACCGCTACGGCGCCTATGACGACCTCGCCCGCATCAAGGAATGGTCGGCAGCCGGCGGACTGGGGATCGAAGAATGGTGAAAGCACCACGCCCCATCCCGGATGAGGTGCGCGCGCGGCAGGCACGCGCCTCCGATCCGACCGCATCCGCCTTCGTGTCGGCCAATGCTGGCTCGGGCAAGACCCATGTGCTGGTGCAGCGCGTGATCCGCCTGCTGCTGGCGGGCGTGCCGCCGGAAAAAATCCTCTGCATCACCTTCACCAAGGCCGCGGCCGCCAACATGGCCGAGCGGGTGTTCACCACGCTGGGTCACTGGGTGACGCTGGACGATACTGCGCTCGATGCGGCGATCCGCGCCGTCGGCATCCCCCACCCCAACGCGAAGCTGCGGCGCGAGGCGCGAAAGCTTTTTGCCTGCGCGCTGGAGACGCCGGGCGGGCTGAAGGTGCAAACCATTCACGCGCTGTGCACGCGCCTGCTGCAGCAGTTTCCGTTCGAGGCCAACGTGCCGGCGCGCTTCGCCGTGATCGACGAGCGCGACCAGACCGACATGATGGAGCGCGCCAACCTGAAGGTGCTGCTGGAGGCTGCGCGCGATCCCGAGAGTGTCACCGGCCGCGCGCTCCTGACGGCGATGGCGAATGCCGCCGACGTCACCTTCAAGGAGGTCGTGCGCGAGGCTTGCCTGAGCCGCGACCACTTCATGGCCTGGACCGATGAAGCCGGCAGCGCCGAAGCGGCTGCCGCGGAGATGGCGGCGGTGCTGGGCGTCGATGCGAGCGAGCGCATGGAGGATATCGAGAGCGACATCCTCGATGGCCCGTTCCTGCCCCGATCGCGCTGGGACGAGATCGCCTTTGCGCTGGAGGATGGCAGCAAATCCGACAACGACCAGGCGGGCCGTCTGCGCGAGGCTAAAGTCTTTTCAGGAAGTGCGCAGGTCGATGCTTATCTCGGCGTTTTCCTCACCGACGAAAAGCTGCCGCGCAAGGCGGTGCTGACCAAGAAGTTCTGCGATCAAAATCCGTCCGTCGCCCGCCTGTTCGAAGCCGAGGCGCAGCGGCTCGACGCCCTGATCGAAAAGCGGCGCGCGATAACCGTGCGCGACCGCACCGCAGCCCTGCTGCATATCGCGACGACTGCTGCTGCAAATTACCGGCGTGAGAAGCAGGAGCGCGGCCTGCTCGACTATGACGACCTGATCGACAAGACCCTGGCGATGCTCAACCGCGTCTCTTCGGGCTGGGTGCATTACAAGCTCGACCGCGGCGTCGACCATGTCCTGATCGACGAAGCCCAGGACACGAGCCCGCGGCAATGGGACATCGTCGCGCACATCATCTCGGAATTCACCGCCGGCGAAGGCGCGCGCGAGGGGCTGAATCGCACGGTCTTCGCGGTCGGCGACGAGAAGCAGTCGATCTTCTCGTTCCAGGGGGCAGCACCGCACGAATTCGACGCACGCCGGCGCGAGCTGGACCGCAAGTTCACCGCCGCCGGGCTAAAATTCGACCCGGTCGCCTTCACCTACTCGTTCCGCTCGGGCGCGACGATCCTGCACTCGGTCGACCACGTGTTCCGCGAGCCCGAGATCTACAAGAGCATCCATTCGGCGGCGATCGGCCATCCCCTGCACAATGCGCTAGGCGATGCCGGTCCAAGCGCGATCGAGCTGTGGGATCTCGCCGAAGCCGACGACCGGCAGGACATCGAGGGCTGGCGCGCGCCGTTCGACGGCGTTGCCGTCACCAGTCCCGAGGTGAAGCTCGCCCGCCGCATCCAGACTGAGATCAAGCGGCTGGTAGAGAGTGGCACGCTGACGGGACACGAGGGCGAGCGGCGACCGCTGCGCTACGGCGACATGCTGATCCTGGTGCGCCGTCGCGGCAACGCGTTCGACGCCGTGATCCAGGCGCTGAAGCACGCTGGCATCCCGGTCGCGGGCGCCGACCGGCTGAAGCTGACCGAGCACATCGCGATCATCGATCTGATGAACCTCGCCGACGCGCTGCTGCTGCCGCAGGACGATCTCGCGCTCGCGGTCGCACTGAAAAGCCCGTTGTTCGGGCTCGATGATGACGATCTGTTCAGGCTTGCCTGGAACCGCAAGGGATCGCTGCGCCGCGCGCTCGGCGAGCACGCGTCCGAAAGCGAGAAATTCGCCGCGGCGCTGCGGCGGCTGGAAGCCTGCGAGCTCCGCGCACCCGAGGAGACGCCGTTCGCCTTCTACGCCTGGCTGCTCGGCGGCGACGGCGGACGCGCGCGCATCCTGCGCCGGCTCGGCTTTGAGGCCAACGACGCGCTCGACGAATTTCTGGAGCTGGCGCTGAACTACGAGCGCAAGGCACCGGCCTCGCTGCAGGGTTTCATGGCGTGGCTGCGCTCGGCCGACACCGAGGTGAAGCGCGACATGGAGATCTCGCGCGACGAGGTGCGGGTGATGACCGTGCACGGCGCCAAGGGCCTGGAGGCCTCCGTCGTGTTCATGGTCGACACCACGTCCTCGCCCGCGGACACGCAACGCTTGCGGCTGATCCATGTGCCGCGCGGCAATGGCGGCGAGATCGTGGTCTGGGCCGGCCGGAAGGCGGACGATCCAATGCCCGTCGTCGAGGCGCGCAAGGCGATGCTCGAAGAGACCGAGGACGAATACCGCCGCCTGCTCTACGTCGCGATGACGCGCGCGGCCGATCGCCTGGTCGTCGGCGGCTGCATGCCCGGCAACATGAAGACGGTCCGCAAGCTCAGCTGGTACGACCTGATCGACAAGGGCCTCGCCGGATCGGGCCTGGAAAAGCAGGTGGTCGAGATGCCGCTCGGCAAGGTGACCCGCTTTGCCCGGCCGGAGGACGTCGCGGCGAGCGGCACCCCCGCGACCGCGGTGGACCAGACGATCGCATTGCCGGCCTGGCTGCGGACGGCGGCGCCGCGCGAGACCATCGATGACGATTCGGTGCGTCCCTCCGGTCAGGCCGCTGAGGACGGCCGCGCAGTCAGGACCGACGAATCGGTCCAGACCCGCGCGCTTGCGCTGCAGCGCGGCACGCTGGTGCACCGGCTGCTGCAGTCACTGCCCGATGTCGCCGCCGAGCGCCGGCGCGACGCAGCGCTCGGCTTCATGGCGCGCAACGCCTCCGACTGGACGGAGGCTGACCGCGCCGCGCTCGCGGACAAGGTGCTCGCGCTCATCGCCGAGCCGCGATTCGCGCCCGTGTTTGCCACCGGCAGCCGGGCAGAGGTCGCCATCGTCGGCCGGCTGGAGCGGCCGGGCCGGCCACCGGCGCTGGTGTCGGGGCAGATCGACCGGCTGGTGGTCACGTCGGACGAGGTCCTGATCGTCGATTTCAAGACCAACCAGAGCCCGCCCAGGAGCGCCGCCGAGGCGCCGGCGGCCTATGTGCGGCAGCTTGCGCTGTACCGGGCGGTGCTAGCCCGGCTTTATCCCCAAAAGCCGATCCGCGCCGTGCTGCTCTGGACCGAGGCCCTTGAATATATGGAGATTTCCGCGCCCGCGCTGGACGCGGCACTGGCATCCCTTCATCTCAGTGTGAGCGTCCTTGACCCGGCAAGGAGCCATTCATAGGTTGACGCCATGATCTCTGGCGCGATTCCCGTCGCGCCCTTCTCTCAGGTACGAGGTATGTCCATGGCCGTTGGTAAGGTTTCCGATTCCGATTTCGAAGCCGAGGTGCTCAAGGCGAACGGCCCGGTGGTCGTGGATTTCTGGGCCGAATGGTGCGGCCCCTGCCGCATGATCGCACCCGCGCTCGACGAGATCGCCGGCGCGATGGGCGACAAGGTCAAGATCGTCAAGCTCAACGTCGACGAGAGCCCGAAGACCGCGTCGAAATATGGCGTGATGTCGATTCCGACCCTG
Organism: Bradyrhizobium sp. 142; assembly: GCF_023074015.1. Taxonomy (NCBI): domain Bacteria; kingdom Pseudomonadati; phylum Pseudomonadota; class Alphaproteobacteria; order Hyphomicrobiales; family Nitrobacteraceae; genus Bradyrhizobium; species Bradyrhizobium sp. 142. The sequence continues at coordinate 10,265 of NZ_JADPKQ010000509.1, read as the reverse complement.
ATGATCTTCAAGGGCGGCGAGATGGCTTCCCGCCAGGTCGGCGCAGCGCCGAAGGCGAAGCTCCAGCAGTGGATTACCTCCGCGGTCTGATGCACCCGCGACAACGGTTATTTTTCGACAACGGCCGGCGGAATGCCGGCCGTTTGCGTTGAGGGGGCATGTCCTGCGTATCATGAGCCGCTTTTGACGAGTCTTGCCCTTGCCCGCTCCTCCCCGAAAGCGCACGCGCAAATCGACCTCCCTCGTTGCGATGGAAGCGCGGTCGGTCGACGCGATCCCGCGCGGCAAGGAATGGCAGTACGAACTGAAATGGGATGGCTTTCGCTGCCTGCTATCGCGCGATGGCGACCACGTCGATCTGCGCTCGAAGTCCGACGAGGATCTGGCGCGCTATTTTCCTGAAGTCGTTGCCGCCGCCCTGAAGCTGAAAGAAAATCGCTTCACGCTCGACGGCGAGATCGTCGTGCCGCAGGGCAAAGGCTTTTCGTTCGACGCGCTGTTGCAGCGGATCCATCCGGCCGCAAGCCGCGTGAAGAAGCTCTCGCAGGAAACGCCGGCGCTTTATCTCGTCTTCGATCTGCTCGCAACCGCCACGGAGAAACAGCTCGCCGAGAAGCCACTCGACGAGCGAAGGCCGGCGCTGGAGGCCTTTGCGAAAGCCAATCTGAAGGGCGGCATCTTCCGTGTCTCCCCGGCCACGGCGAGCTACGCCACGGCGAAAAAATGGCTGGCGCAATCCGGCGGCGGTTCGGACGGCGTGATCGCCAAGCGCGTCGACCTGCCCTATCAGTCCGGAACGCGCGACGGCATGCAGAAGATCAAGAAATTCCGCAGCGCCGATTGCGTGGTTGGCGGCTTTCGCTATGCGACCAACAAAATCGCCGGCCGCAACGTCGTCGGCTCGCTGCTGCTCGGCCTCTACGACGACAAGGGCTTGCTGCACCATGTCGGCTTTACCTCGGCGATCAAGGCGGACGAGAAGCCGGCGCTGACCGACCGGCTGGAAGCCCTGATCGGCGAACCCGGCTTCACCGGCAACGCGCCCGGCGGTCCGAGCCGGTGGTCGACCGAGCGGTCGGCGAAATGGTGTCCGCTCAAACCGAAGCTCGTCATCGAAGTCTGCTACGACCATTTCAGCGGCGAGCGATTTCGCCACGGCACCTCGATCCTGCGCTGGCGCCCTGACAAGGCGCCGCGGCAATGCACCTTCGAGCAGTTGAAGCAGAAGGCGGTGGATCCGATGAAGCTGCTGCCGCAGCCGTAGGTCGAATCGACCCGCCGAACCGTGCTTGGGACGAGCCATGCTGTCATGCCGACCTCGTTTCAGCAATCTTGGCGAGGGCTGCAAGAACCTCCGGAAAATCGGACGCGACCGCGGGACCGACCTCGGCAGCGCCGGGCCCGTTCGCTTGGGCCGCATAAACGATGCGGGTGCGCCCCGCGCCAAGGGATTCGATGCGATGCTCGACCGTAATCGTAAGTGGTCCGACGCGGGTCTCATCCACAAAGCATTCGTTCTCGCGAACTTCGATCAGCCTTGATCGAAGCGCATCCTGCCCGGGAGGCTTCATTGTGAACCACGTTCCGGTCGCGAACGGCCCATCGATCCCGATGTGTTCGATGCCTGCGTTCCAGGTCTTCCATCCAGGCACATCGTGGAAGATGCTCCAGACGACGTTCGGGGTCGCCGAAGTTTCGATCCCGTATTCTGCGCGCCAGGTCTCTTCGTGGTTCATTGCGAAGTCTCCCATGACTAACGCGCATTCTACATGCGCGCTTGTCACATGTGTCAATCGGTAGAGTGCGGACGCCTTGTCGCAAAGGCAGCCGGCTTATCCGATCCAGCCCGTTGCCAAGGCGGACGCGAGCGTAGGCTGGCCGTTTTTGCGCGCCAGCTCCACCATCAAATCGTGATCGTAGGGTACCTGGCGGAACATCACGCACCAGCCTTCGTGGACAAGCTCCAGGATCGCATAGCGCGCGTGCGGCGTGCCGGCTTCGACGACATGGGGAAACGGATGCACGTCGCGATAGCCGGGGCTGCCCACGCTGCCGGGATTGACGATCAGCCGACCGTCACGCAGCCGCACGCTACGGGCGAGATGGGTGTGGGCGCAGAGGATCAGGGACTGCGTGACGCCTTGCGCGAATTGTTCGATGCGATCCAGGGGCGACATCGCGACCGTGCCGTCAGGATGCACGGTGTCGAGCCAATAGATCTCGTCATTGTCCGGCGTCGCGTGGCAAAGGAAGACCCGGTCGCGAAATACGCGTGTCATGGGCTGGGCGCGCAGCCAATCGAGATGCGCAGCATCGAGCTGCGCATGCGCAGGGCGGTCCCACGAACCCATCTTCTCCGGGGGGCGGTCGAGCAGATAGCGATCGTGATTGCCGAGCACGTGCACGGCGTCGAGTGTCATCAGGACGTCGATGGTCCGCCGCGCATCGAGCGGCCCGCTCAGCATGTCGCCGAGATTGACGATGTCGGCAATGCCCTGTGCCCGGATGTCGGCAAGCACGGCTTCCAGCGCGAGGTAGTTTCCATGGATGTCGGCAATCGCGGCAAAGCGCATTGGCATTCTCACTCGTGCCCCGGAGACGATATCGTAGCCCGGATGGAGCGAAGCATAATCCGGGGCCTCCATTGCTTCCGGCACAACCACGGATTTCGCTTCGCTCCATCCGGGCTACGCAATCCCTATGCAGGAGGCGTGCCGTTGATGGCGAGCACGTGGCCGGCGAGATAGAGCGAGCCGGTGATCAGGATCCGCGGCGGCACCTCATAGGCGAGTTTCGCCAATGTACGTAGCGCGGCCTCGATGCCGGGGGCGATCTCGACGCGCATGCCGAGGCTGCGCGCGGCATCCGTGACGCGATCCACCGGCATCGCGTTCTCGGTGCCCGGAATCGGCACCGCGATGATGTGGCGGGTAAGGCCGGCGAAATTGGCGAGAAACGCTTTCGCGTCCTTGTTGGCCATCATGCCTGATATCACGACCAGCGGCCGCGACACCCGCTCCTCGAGGTCGCCGAGCGCTGCCGCTGCGACGCGTCCACCCTCGGCATTGTGCCCGCCGTCGAGCCAGATCTCCGATCCCTGCGGGCCCCAAGCGAGTAGCTCGCCCGACGTGATGCGCTGCATCCGCGCCGGCCATTCGGCACCGACGATGCCGGCCTCGAACGCCGCTTGATTGACCTTGAAAACGTTGGTGGCGCGCAACGTCGCGATCGCAAGCCCGGCATTGTCGAACTGGTGGCGGCCGAACAGCCGCGGCGCGGCAAGATCCAGCAGGCCGCGATCGTCGGAATAGACCAGCCGTCCGTGCTCGACATTGACATGCCAGGCTTCGCCTGCGGCGAACAGCGGCGCGCGCATGCGCCTGGCCTGCGCCTCGATCACGGTCATCGCTTCGCCCGCCTGCTCGGCGGTAATCACCGGCACACCGCGCTTGATGATCGCGGCCTTCTCGCCGGCAATCGAGGCGAGGGTATCGCCGAGAAAATCCATGTGATCCATGCTGACCGGCGTGATCACGCAGGCGGCCGGCGTCTCGATCACGTTGGTCGAGTCGAGCCGCCCGCCGAGACCGACCTCGAGCAGCACCGCATCGGCAGAGTTCTGCGCGAACAGAAGGAAGGCGGCCGCGGTCTTGAGCTCGAACACGGTGGCCGCCTCGCCGGCGTTAACGCGCTCGACTTCTAGCAGGGCCGCACGCAATTCATCGTCGCCGACCAGCACGCCGCCTCCGGCACGGCCGAGCCGGAAGCATTCGTTGATCCGCACCAGATAGGGCGAGGTATAGGCGTGGACGCGCAGGCCCGCGGCTTCCAGCATTGCGCGCAAATAGGCGAGCGTCGAACCCTTGCCGTTGGTGCCGGCGATATGAACCACCGGCGGCAGCTTGCGCTCGGGATGGCCAAGCCGCTCGAGCAGGCGGTGCATCCGCTCCAGCCCGAGATCGATGCGCTTTTGGTGCAGGGCCGACAACCGCCCGATCAAGTCACCGAGCGACGGTTTTGCGCTGTCCGCGGAGCCGTTCACGCGTGCGGCGCGGCCGGCGCCACGTCGGCGGCCGACACGATCTGGGTCGGGCTGGCGACCGGCTGCGCCGATTTCGAAACGGTCTCGAGCGCCGGCGATCTGGTCAGGAGACGGCAGAGCCGCGCCAGCGTCGGACGCAAATCATGGCGGTGCACGACCATGTCGACCATGCCGTGCTCTTTCAGGTATTCGGCGCGCTGGAAGCCCTCGGGGAGCTTTTCCCGAATGGTCTGCTCGATCACGCGCGCCCCGGCAAAGCCGATCAGCGCACCCGGCTCGGCGATCTGCACGTCGCCGAGCATCGCATAGGACGCGGTGACACCGCCGGTGGTCGGATTGGTCAGCACGACGATGTAGGGCAGCTTCGCCTCACGCAGCATCTGGATCGCAACAGTGGTGCGCGGCATCTGCATCAGCGACAAGATGCCTTCCTGCATGCGCGCGCCCCCCGACGCCGCGAACACGATGAACGGCGACTTCTTCTCGACCGCGAGCTCGAGCCCGCGCACGATGGCCTCGCCCGCGGCCATGCCGAGTGAGCCGCCCATGAAATCGAAATCCTGCACCGCGACGACGACGGCGGCGCCCTCGAGCCTGCCATAGCCGACCTTGATCGCATCGTTCAAATTGGTCCGGGCGCGCGCATCCTTGATGCGGTCGGCATATTTCTTCTCGTCACGGAACTTGAGCGGATCGGGGGTGACGTCGGGCAATGCGACGTCGAACCACGTCTCGTTGTCGAAGATCGACTTCAGCCGCGCCACTGCGCCCATGCGCATGTGGTAGTTCGAGCCGGGAATGACGAACTGGTTGGCCTCGACGTCCTTGTAGAACACGAGCTGTCCGGAATCCGGGCACTTGATCCACAAATTCTCCGGCGTCTCCCGCCGGAGGATGTTGCGGATTTTCGGCCGAACCACATTGGTGAGCCAGTTCATGGTTTGCTCCGATGTGCGATGCCGCTTCGGGATCGCCTGAAGGGATATATGGCCGCCGGACCTTGCCCCGGCAAGCCGCCGTGTCGCCCTGAGAGCGGAATTATGGCCTATTCAGCCGCCGCTCGCGCGCCCCTGACGCCCTCCGCCAGGGACGCCGTCAGTTCAGCGACGGCGTTAACGGTTTTGCCGGTCGCCCGCCCTTCCGCATCGAGGCTGCTCCTGAGCGCATCGACCAGCGCAGTGCCGACCACGGCGCCGTTGGCATGCGAGGCGATGGAGCGGGCGGTCTCCGGCGTGCGGATGCCGAAGCCGACGCAGACCGGCAGTTTGGTGTGCCGCTTGATCCGGGCAACCGCCTCACTGACGGCGGTGGAGTTTGCAGCCGCCGCGCCGGTGATGCCGGTGATCGAGACGTAGTAGACGAAGCCCGAGGTGTTCGCGAGCACCGCGGGCAGGCGCTTGTCGTCGGTCGTCGGCGTCGCCAGGCGAATGAAGTTGAGGCCGGCCTTCATCGCGGGCAGGCAGAGCTCGTCATCTTCTTCGGGCGGCAGGTCGACGATGATGAGGCCGTCGACGCCGGCGGTCTTTGCGTCGGCGAGAAACTTGTCGACGCCGTAGATGTAGATCGGATTGTAGTAGCCCATCAGCACGATCGGCGTAGCGTTGTCGTCCTTGCGGAAGCCGTGCACGAGCTCCAGCGTCTTCTTCAGCGTCATGCCCGCCTTGAGCGCGCGCAGGCCCGCAGCCTGGATCGACGGACCGTCGGCCATCGGATCGGTGAAGGGCATGCCGATCTCGATCACATCGGAGCCCGCCTTCGGTAGCGCCTTGATGATCTCCAGCGACGTCGCCGGATCGGGATCGCCGGCCATCAGGAAAGCGACAAAGGCCGAGCGGCCCTGCTTCTTCAGCTCGGCAAAACGGGTGTCGATACGCGTGGTCACTTGGCTTTGCCCCTTAGAATGTCGCCGACCTGCGGCACGTCCTTGTCGCCGCGGCCGGAGAGATTGACGACCATCAGATGATCCTTGGGCCGCTTCGGCGCGAGCTCCATCACCTTGGCGATGGCATGCGCCGGCTCGAGCGCGGGGATGATGCCTTCGAGCCGCGACAGCAGCTGGAATGCGGCCAGCGCCTCATCATCGGTCGCCGAGAGATATGTCACGCGCCCGGTCTCGTGCAGCCAGGAATGCTCCGGGCCGATGCCGGGATAGTCGAGACCGGCCGAGATCGAATGCGCGTCCTGGATCTGGCCGTCCGCGTCCATCAAGAGATAGGTGCGATTGCCGTGCAGCACGCCAGGGCGGCCGCCCGCAATCGACGCCGCATGCAATTGCGTGAGCCCGTGGCCCGCGGCCTCGACACCGAAGATTTCGACCGAGGGATCGTCGAGGAACGGGTGGAACAGGCCCATCGCGTTGGAGCCGCCGCCGATGCAGGCGACCAGCGAATCCGGCAGGCGGCCTTCGACCTCCTGCATCTGCACCTTGGTTTCGTTGCCGATGATCGACTGGAAGTCGCGCACCAGCGTCGGATAGGGATGCGGACCCGCCACCGTGCCGATGCAGTAGAAGGTGTTGTGCACGTTGGTGACCCAGTCGCGCAGCGCCTCGTTCATGGCGTCCTTGAGCGTGCGTGTGCCGGACTGCACCGGGACCACCTTGGCGCCCAGCATCTCCATACGGATGACGTTGGGCTGCTGCCGCTCGACGTCGACGGCGCCCATATAGACCACGCATTCGAGACCGAAGCGCGCGCACAGCGTCGCGGTGGCGACGCCGTGCTGGCCGGCGCCGGTCTCGGCGATGATGCGCTTCTTGCCCATGCGCCGCGCCAGCATGATCTGGCCGAGCACGTTGTTCACCTTGTGCGAGCCGGTGTGGTTGAGCTCCTCGCGCTTCAGATAGATCTTTGCGCCGCCGAGATGCTCGGTCAGGCGTTCGGCGAAATACAGCGGCGAGGGCCGGCCGACATAGTGCTTCAGATAGCCGTTCATCTCGGTTTGGAAGGCCGGGTCGGCCTTGGCGTCGGTGTAGGCCTTTTCCAGATCGAGGATCAGCGGCATCAGGGTTTCGGCGACGAAGCGGCCACCGAAGATACCGAAATGGCCGCGTTCGTCGGGGCCGCTGCGATAGGAGTTTGGTTTGGCGATATTCATCGGACGCTCAACTCTTGCGTGGCGCGCGCGGCGCGAATGAAGGTTTTGATCAGATCCGGATCTTTCACGCCCGGGGCGCTCTCGACACCGGAGGACACGTCGACGCCGCCGGCGCGGGTGACGCGAAGTGCTTCGGCGAGGTTCTGCGCATGCAGGCCGCCGGAGACCATGTAGGGCAGGCTCAGCTGAAGGTTTTCGAGCAGGTGCCAGTCGAAGGGCGTACCGAGGCCGCCGGGCCGGGTCGCGTCTTTCGGCGCGCGCGCATCGAACAGGATGCGGTCGGCAATTGCGGCATAGCCAGGCAGCACGGCGAGATCGGCTGATGTTGCGACCGGCACGACCTTCATCACCGGGCGGCCGAACCTCTGCTTGATGTCGCGCAGCCGCGCCACGCTTTCCTTGCCGTGAAGCTGGAGGATATCGGGCGACAGCGCGTCCATGACGTTGCCCAGCGTCGCATCGTCGGCGTCGACGGTGAGCGCCACCTTGAGCGCGCGCCCCTTGACCTGGTGACCGAGCTCGCGCCCCAGCTCCAGCGACAGATGCCGTGGCGACGGCGGAAAGAACACGAACCCCACCATGTCGGCGCCCGCGTCGAGCGCCGCTTCAAGCGTCTCGCGCGTGGACAGGCCGCAGATTTTGACGAGCAGGGACATGGTCTCAAAGCAAATGGCGGCCGCGGGCCCGCGGCTGGAGAACCGGGTTTTCGATTGCGGCCGCTTCTACAACGTCGCGCGCTGCTTGTCTCGCCCGATGGGCCCGTAAAGGCCCAGCCCGGAGGGGGCTGGAAGGCGCTGCGAATCCGGCCGCGCCGGGGCCGTCGAGGCCCGCAAATCGGTGAGCTCGGCCCTGGCGGTGCGCACATCTGCCTCATGCCGTCGTGCCGCCCGCCGCCAGTGCCGCTGGCCGAACCAGACGGCAGAGCCGCCGGCCAGGACACCCAGCGCGGCCACCAGGATCAGGAGCAGGAACAGCGGCAGCGTGATCGACAACGACGGATCGTTCGAAATGAAAGGATCGAACGAGACGGTGACGAAATGCCGGTTGGCGACGGCGAAAACCACCAGGAGCAGGCCCAGCGGAATCACGATCACCGCGGTCAGGAACTTTCGCATTCTGGCTTCGCTCGCCTTGAATCAAGCGTCCGGCCGCATTGCAGCGGCCCTGGGAAATCCTGACGCCGGCCTCAGTCGGGCGCGCCCGGATCCGGATGGTCGCGATTCAGCCGCTCGCGCATTTCCTTGCCGGTCTTGAAGAACGGAACGCTCTTCTGGTCGACGGGGACATGGGCGCCGGTGCGCGGATTGCGCCCGGCGCGCGCGGGGCGATGCTTGACCGAAAAGGCACCGAAGCCGCGCAGCTCGACGCGGTCACCGCGTGCGAGGGCCGCTACGATCTCTTCGAGAATCGCATTCACAATGTTCTCGACATCCCGCTGGTACAGATGCGGGTTGTGCTCGGCGATACGCTGAACAAGTTCGGATTTGATCATCGAGAGATAGGACCCGGGAGCGTGCGGATGACCATTTCCGTGAAAATGCCTTGATCTGTCAAGACGCTAAATCAAGGTTGAGCGTCGTGAAAATGCGTGACAAATGCCGAAAAAGCGGGCTGCCCCGACACCCGCAGTGCGGGAAAGGGCTCGGTCGCTCGCGCGGTTCCGGTCAATTCGACGCCGCGGGCTGCCACAAGGCCAGCATTCCATCCATTCCGAAGCGATCAACCGCCTGCACGACGCCGGTTTGCCCGATCTGGTGCGCAATCGAGCCTAAACCCAGCGCTTCCAGCGTAACGGCAGCGGCCGCCTTGAGGAACGTCAGATCGCTGAAGCGCGGCTGAAGCTTGTAGTCGCGCACGTTAAGCCCCTTCTTGACGCCCTTCTGCTCGACCAGCCAGGTCACCGCCGTCTTCTCGTCGCCGATCTGGTCGATAAGCTTGAGATCGAGCGCCTGGCGCCCGGTGAAGACGCGGCCATCGGCAACTTTTTCGAGCTGCGTGTCATCCATGCCACGCCGCTCCTTCACCAATCCTTTGAACCAGGCGAAGGAATCCTTGACCAGCGCGTCGAGCGCGGCGCGCGCCTCGGGGCTGGTCGGCTCAAAACCGTTGGGCGCGGCCTTCAGCGGCGACGACTTCACCTCCTCGACCTTGACGCCGATGGTCTTCAGCAGCTCGCTGACGTTCGGATACTGGAACAGCACGCCAATCGAGCCGACCAGCGAGCTCTGCTGGGCGACGATGTGATCGCTGGCAATCGCGGTAATGTAGCCGCCGGAGGCGGCGAGACCTTCGACCACGACGACCAGCGGCTTCTTCGCCTTGAGCCGTACCAGCGAGTCGTAGAGTTGCTCGGAGCCGGCGGTGGTACCGCCGGGCGAGTTGATGTGGATGATGACGGCCGCGGCCTGCGAGTTTTCGAGCCGCTCCAGCGCCTGGGTGCGGTCGGAATCGCTGCGGATCAGGCCATCGATCTGTACACGCGCGATCGAGCCTGCGGACGCGAAGGTGCCGCGCGCACCAGGCGTCGCGATCAGCGCAAAGCCTGCAATCGCCGCGATCACGATCAGCGCGGCGAAGACTCGCCAGAAGGTCAGCTTGCGGCGGATCCTGCGACGATCAACGATGATGTCCGAATCGAGCGACATCGGAATAATCTCCAAATGAAAGGCCAGGCGCGTTGTGCCGTCACAGCGTGACCATTGGCTTATCTGGATACATCAATTGCGGCGCAATTTGAAGAAAACAAGACTAGTCCTGACGGGGCCGAGATCTTGCCACACGCTCCCTCGTCGTCCCGGACAAGCGCAGCGAAGCGGAGCGCCGATCCGGGATCCATACCCACAGGATTGAGTTTGGCGAAGACTCGGAGTTGCCAACCCGCGCCAAACCACTCCCTGTGGTTATGGATCCCGGATCTACGCGCGCTTAGGGCGCGCTTGTCCGGGACGACAGCGGAGTTCGCGAAGGCCGCAAACAAAAATCGGGATAGGGGGAGTCTCGCGACTCTCCCCTCCCACACCACCGTACATACGGGTCCGTATACGGCGGTTCACCGGATTGAGCGCGAACGGCTTGTTTTGCGTCCGCGCCAGAGGTTCAGATGGTGGACTCCGTCACGTCGGCTTCG
>NZ_JADPKQ010000148.1:0-11508 GCF_023074015.1 Bradyrhizobium sp. 142 | reverse complement strand
CTTCCAGCGGCCGTCGAGGCCATGCGCCAATACTGGATGCCGATCCGCTACGCTCGCGCCCGCTGATCACCGCAGACGTGGGAGCTCATACCGGTTACTGTTAATGACGCTCAATGATCTGCAGCCCATTCTGCTTCCATGCTACCGTTGAGATGTCTCGATCAGCCACGCGCGAGGGAAAGAGCGGCAAAGGGCAGGCATGAACTGCGCGTACAAGCCTCCTTGATGAAACGCTGAGCTCTTGGAAGCACGTCGGAATAATGATCTACAGAATGAAACGAATGCGGTGCGCGCGCCTGCTGAACAGCTAGTGCTAAGCGCCCAAGCGAACGTTTGTTCACGTCTCATCTAAAGTACAGGGCGATCTAGTTGACAGAGCTTGCCGTCAATTTGCGCCGGCAGTTGAAGCCGAACGTTGTTTTTTCTTGTTGTCGTCGATGGGTTGATTCAGCCTGATGACCGCCTTCTCAAGATATTTGCTGGCCCAGAGTATATCATTTGCAAGAGCAAGGCGTGCGCCTGCACCATCTCTTGCGGCTAAGCTCGCCAATATCGAACGGTGAGGATGATCCTTCGCGGTTGCGGATTCGCTGAAGTCATTGAGCGTGAGAAGGGGACCCATTTGAACCCACAGATTTTCGATTAATCCGCAAACCACAGGCAAATCCGATGATCGGTAGATCCTGAAATGAAACTCCTCGTTGATCGATAGCACGGTCTGCACATCGCGACGCCGCCTTGCGAGCATCAGCTGCTCATGCATTTTCTCCAAAGCGGAGACACTTTGCGATGAGATGTTGTTCGCAGCAGCTTCCGCAGCGCGGCCTTCCAGTTCGATTCGAATGTCCCGAATTTCCCTGAACCGGGCCACACTCAAGACCGGAACCATCATCGTGCGTGACTGGTGCGGAACGAGCCCGCGTTCAGAAGCCAACCGGAGGAGCGCCTCTCTGACAGGCGTGACACTCACTCCAAGTTCCTGGGCCAATGGCTTCAATAGAAGCCGCTGACCCGGCCGGAACCGGCCGGCCATCAGAGCCTTGCGAAGCTGGAAGTATGCCCGGGCGTGCAAGTTGTCGCGCCCGACGTGCAGCCGATCCATATCCCTTGGCATGAGCAAGTTGGCTGAGGCAGCAGAAGCATCTGCGGCTAGAGATCCATCCTTTCTCATTTTTCCTGTTTCCTGTCTCGGTGCGGCGCGACTCGTGGTGGCCCGCTTCTATGCCACGACCGTGTACCACGGCCGCAACGCGCTACGAAAGTTCAAAGGGGCCGTACAGGCCCCTTTGACAATCCGTCGAACGCTCCACGCCGGTCTAGCCTCCGGAGGGCGGGGTCCAGGGCAAGGGAGCGAGCGCCTCAAAGTCTGTCACCACGTCTATAACTGCGGGCTTTCCGGACCGGCGCGCATGGTCGAAAGCTTTGGCCAAGTCACCGGGCTTTTCGACGCGCACACCGAAACAATCGAAATCGCGCGCGATTTGTGCGAAATCCGTGTCTCGATAAGCGAAGATCTCCTCTTTATTGCCTTTCCTACCTTCGTAGGCGATGTCGATGTTTCTTCTGCCCTGTCCAAGGCAATGATTGTTGTCCACGATCGTGATCACGTTGAGACCATGCCGCCTAGCCGTTTCCAGCTCGGGAAGATGATACATGAAGCCACCGTCGCCGGTTAAGCAGACGACAGGGCGGTCTGGCATAGCGCACTGGACGCCGAGCGAAGCCGGGAAAGCCCACCCCAAAGAGCCGGCGGCTCGAAGGTAGCCCTGGGCCGGGTCAGTGAGATAGACGAGCGTCCCGCTCCAATGCGATGCGTAGCCGGTATCGGCCACCAGCATTGCGTTCTTCGGCAGCCAGTCCGAGATCTCCCGGCACAGACGCTCCGGCCTGATTGGCATTGCCTCAGACGACCGCGCGGTCTCCGCTTCTGCCCGCCATTCGGCGACGTAATCAGTAACCTTTCGCTGCCAATTTGCTCGTGCACGAAATGGCAGTTCCGAGTCGAGGCGCTCGAGAGCCGTTTTCGGATCGCCGTGTACAGCAATCGCTTCGGGAAAGTTGCGACCAAGCTCCGCCGGATCAATGTCGATCTGTACGATCTGCGTCTCTGGCTTCGGCAGCTTCCAGTGGTTCGTGATCATGTCGCCAGTATCGCTGCCGACGTAGATGACAAGATCCGCATCATGCAGGATCTGATTTGCACAGCTCCGCGAGTAGGTTCCGGCCACCCCTCCGTTTTGCGGATGAAACTCCGGAAGAGCGTGCTTCGCGTCAAGGGACATCACCACTGGAATTCCGTGGTGCTCGACGAGCGCCTTCAGCGCTCCTTCGGCTCCCGACATCATTAAGCCAGCGCCTGCAAGAATCACGGGGCGCTCCGAAGCCGCGATCGCAGCCGCAGCACGACTGAGCGATTCGGGATCCGGAGAGAGACGGAAAGCTGGCACCTTCGCGAAGGTTTCTTCGGGAAAGATGGCAGCCGTGAATTCGGCGGCGCCAACGATGTCGCCCGTATAGCCGGCGATGTCGAGATGGACAGGGCGGGAGGCGCCGGTGGTCGCCTCTCTGAATGCTTGACGCAGGAGATGGGGCAATTGCGAAACCTCATCCACTCGACCTCTGAACTTCGTGACGGAGGCGTAAAGCGGCTCGTGTGGAAGTTCCTGATAGGCATTTCGGTACTGGTAGGTGGCCGCGTGACGACCCGTCAACGCGACAACGGGCGAGTAGGCAAACCAGGACTCCTGGAGAGCCGCAGCAAGATTGGCGGCTCCGACGGACTGCGCCATGCAAACGGCCGGGCGCCGCAATGCGCGTGCATAGCCGTCAGCCATGTACGCGATGCCCTTTTCCGAGTGCCCAAGAATCCGCTTGATGCCGAGATCTTCCATCTCGGTGAGCGCCCGCCGCAGAACGGCATCCATGAAGAAGACATGAGAGATACCTTTCGCCTTGATGGTCTCGGCGATGAAGCGCCCTCCAGTCATGCGGCGGGCCGGCGCGACCGCAGTATCGACCTTTGACAACTTTAAATTGCTCATCTTACCTCATCTCTTTAGTGGTCTAGCCCTGTAAACGCCTCAGGATCGGCATCTAGCCTGAATCACGGCACCGTACCGGCGTGAGGTATCTCGCGTTGCGCGAGCTTTTTATATGATATAAAAAGTCCCGTCAATGCGAGTTCCACCGCCCGCATCGGAGGGCCTTGGCTGCGCCCACGACGGCTCGCTTGTGAGAGAAACCAGCAAAGGAGAGACCATGATCCGCTACGAACTGTCGGGAAAAAGAGCGCTCGTCACCGGTGCAGCGTCAGGCATCGGCTTGGCGACTTTGAAGCAGAGGCAGAAGCAGGGTGCACTGTTGCGCTCAATCACCTTCCCGATGATCCAAGAGCGCCTGAGGAGGTCAGCAAGCTCCGCGCGGACGGCTACGACGTGTTCGGCGTACCTGGCGTCATAGGTGATGGGAAGGAGGCAGAACTCGTAAACGTCGCCCTCGACAAGATGGGGGGACTTGACCTTCTCGTGAACAATGCTGGCACGCCTGGAGCACGGAAGTCCATTTCGTCTTCCGATCTCGACCTCATTACTGACGAGGTGTGGTCGGCGGTGTTGGACACGAACCTCATCGGGCTTTTCCGATGCACGCGCGCGGCTGCACCGTCCTTGCGACAATCGAGAGGCGCGATCGTGAGCTTGGCCTCAGTGTCAGCATTGACGTCGAGAGGATCTAGTCTGGCCTATGCGGCAAGCAAGGCCGGTATCATTGCGATCACGCGCCATCTTGCTCAAGGTCTCGCACCAGAGATCCGGATTAACGCGGTGGCGCCGGGCGCGGTTGATAGCACCTGGCAGATCGAGTGGACGGAAGCTCAAAGGCAAAGCTCCATCGAGCGAACTCCGCTGCGGCGTAGATGCGTTCCCGAGGACATCGCCGAAACGATCGTCTATCTTGGCTTTGCAGCGCCCATGATCACAGGACAGACTATCGTCATAGATGGTGGTCTGACACTTTAGCTGCGGCTGAATTCGGGGCTGAAGCCTGCGAACTCATGCAAGCGTAGTCCGATCTAGATTATGTTCGAATTCCGAGCTGGCTTCCGAGACTGCAAGAGCGGCCAAAAGCTGGACCGTGGCACTCCAGATGCTGCCCAGCCACGGACAGGCTACACGAATGACGACAAAGCCGCGCGAACCGCGACTTTGTCGTTTCGCAATCGAGCTTCGTCCTGAAGCAGACATCATCTAAGGCATTTGCACGACACAGCTAGCCCAGACTCGCAAGGCGGCTGATGCTGTCAGTGAGTAAGGATACTCTCCTGCGCTGGTTCGACGCCGTCACCGTCCCGCGGCTGATCCGCTCAAGGTTATCGCCTGGCTCGCCGCTCATTCCACGATCGCTATGGTCGCTCGCGATCGCGGCGGGGGATATGACGAAGCTGCGGCAAGGGCCCTCCCGGACGCACGGCGCCTATGGATGCACTGCTTGCTGACCAAAGAGCCCGCCGAGAGAGGCAAGCCGATGAAGATGTTGGTCAGTATCGCCGAACAACGTATCGATCATGGTCACATGCTTGAAGTAATGACCGATGCTATATTCCATCGTCATACCGATGCCACCATGGAGCTGGATCGCCTGTCGCCCGAGCGCTTTTGAAGACTGTCCGATTTGGGCCTTTGCCGCCGAGATCGCACGTTCGCGCTCGACCGCATCCGCTTCTCCTGCCATCATGGTGGCATACACCGCCATGGAACGCGACTGCTCCAGCTCAACAAACATGTCGACCGCCCGGTGCTGGAGCACCTGGAAGGAGCCGATCGTTGTGCCGAACTGCTTGCGCGTCTTTAGGTAGTTAAGGGTAATGGCATGCATTTCAGTGAAGCAGCCGACGGCTTCAGCGCACAAAGCTGCAACCGCCTCGTCTGCAACTCGCGAGATGACCGGAAAAGCGTCGGCTGGATCGCCCATAACATCAGCTGCCTCAACACGGACATTCTTAAGCGCAATTTCGGCCGCGCGCAGTCCGTCCTGTGTCGGATAGCCGCGACGAACGAGACCCGGCGCATTACCCTCAACCAGGAAAAGACCAATCCCGCCCCTCTCCCGGACCCCTCCCGCCGTTCGCGCTGATACGATGATCTTGTCCGCTACGTCGCCGTGGAGGACCAAACCCTTTGTGCCGTTCAGTACCCACCCTTCTCCGTCCTTCTTCGCCCGAGTTTCAACATCGAACAGATCATAGCGTGATTGCGGTTCGGCATAAGCAAAGGCAAGCTTTGTCCGACCTTCCACAACAGCAGGAATGAGATTGGACTTCTGCGCTTCACTCGCTCCATGCCGCAGGAGCCCGCCTGCAAGGACCACGGTTGCGAAATAAGGCTCGAGGATCAGCGCCTTTCCGAAAGCTTCCATGACGATCATCGTCTCGACCGCACCGCCTCCAAGGCCTCCATCGGCCTCAGAAAACGGCAGCCCCAAAAGCCCCAGCTCGGCATAGCGCGCCCACATCGCTTCGCTGAATCCCGGTGTCTCCATCCGGTACTTGCGGCGGTCATCAAAGCCGTAACGCTCGCGCATCAGGCGCTCGACTCCGTCCTTGAGGAGCCGCTGCTCCTCGGAAAGATCAAGATCCACTACAAAACCCTCCTGAATCGGGGCCATAACCTCGCCCCTCAAACCTTGCCAGTAAGTCCACCATCCTTGGGACCGGGTCCGCCAGGCGTTAGAGCTTGAGGACGACTTTAGCGATGATATTCTTCTGGATCTCGTCCGACCCGCTATAGATCGGTACCTTACGACCATTGAAATATGCGGGTGCGATTGGCCCGGCCCACTCCGGACCGATCGGCGGCTCGTCGCGCTGGAAGTCCTCCTCTGATTGATAGGGCAGCGCGTAAGGACCGAGCACATCCATCAGAAGCTCCGCTGTCGCTTGTTGGATGTCCGAGCCTTTGATCTTAAGGATCGAACTCGCCGGATCCTGCATCCCCTTCTCGAGTTTCGATTGGTTGGCCACCACGCGAAGTTGCGTCATCTCGAGCGCCTTTAGCTGGACCTCGATAGCGGCAATTTTCTTGCGGAAATCGGCTCGATCAATCAGCCGCTCGTCGCCAACGCGGGTACGCGAAGCGAGCTCCTTGATGCGCCGGATACACTCTTTGGAAAGGCCAACACGAGCAATCGTGACGCGTCCGTTTCCAAGCACAAATTTGGCGTATTCCCAGCCGCGGTTCTCCTCGCCGACCCGATTCTCGACGGGAACACGCACATCGTCAAAGAACACTTCACAAACTTCGGGATAGCCATCGAACAGCTGAATCGGACGGACGGTGACACCCGGAGACGTCAGGTCAATGAGAAGGAATGAGATACCCCGCTGCTTCTTCGCCTGAGGATCGGTCCTGACCAGGCAAAAAATCCAGTTGGAATATTGCGCCAACGATGTCCAGATTTTTTGACCATTGACCACATAGTAATCGCCATCACGCACGGCCCGCGTCTTGAGTGAAGCGAGGTCAGAGCCAGCCCCGGGCTCGGAGAACCCTTCGCACCACCAGTCATCGCAATTCACTATGCGCGGCAGAAAGTATTTCTTTTGGGCCTCATTGCCGAAAGTATAGATCACCGGGCCGACCAAATTGATGCCACTCCCGGCCGGTTCCGGCGCCGGCGTCTCGCTCACCTCCTCGTTGAAGATGTAATGCTGGATCGGCGTCCAGCCCGTACCGCCATACTCGACCGGCCAGTGCGGCACGGCCCAGCCCTTCTGGGCCAAGATGCGTGTCCAGCGGAGCTTGTCGTCCTTGCTGGGATGCCTACCCGCAATCAACTTCTCCCGGATATCTGCGGGGATTGCGGAGCGGCAAAATGCCCTAACTTCATCGCGGAAGGCGAGTTCGTCGGCGGTAAAATTGAGATCCATTGTCGCTTCCTACAGGCGCGATGCAGCGCGCCGATCCAATTGGAATATATCCGAGGGTTGACATAAAAACTTACGATTCCGAGGGTTTTCAGCCGAATACATGCATTAAAGCCGAAAACTGCTCAGCTTTCATGCGTTCCTAAGGACAGAACCATCGGACTCGGCCGGGAGCATGCGCGAAATCGAGGAGGAACGGGCACGGAACTGGACTTCGCCACAGACGCCAGTCGCACATGTTGTTTGTTCGAATTGTCTTCAGGCATTTCCGCGGGCTGGCAGCGCCTCAGGCGTTTCTTTGGCTGCCGCCCGATTCACAGAAGCCGAGCTACGATCGCTCTTTGAGAGTCTTCGCTTAACCGCAAATGCAGCTTTGTCACAGCGCGGACCGACTCGAGCAAATTGGTCGAGCACGTGGTTGTTAAAGGCCTATTGTTTCGCCGATATCTGAATCCCGCTTGCGATTTTGGTCGGCTATCGGCACCTGTTTCGCATGGAGAGATCAGCACGATTCCGCACTGTCTGCTTGGGTACAAGACTTGTTGCTTCTTTTCGCCTAGCCGAAACGAACATGACCCGATCCCAGGGCCTGTCAGTCTGGCGAGGACGCCACCACCGGCCATCAGCTGCTCATCTATGGACCCTGGGCGAGCTACGACAGCGACCGGCTTTAAAATGACTTAGCTGCAAGACACTCACCCACAACATGGATGCAATTATTTCAATTGGGTTTGCACTGGGGTAGCCGAGCGCCTTCATGTGCTGTTGAAATTCGGCTTCCGCTTCTCCGCGAAAGCACGCACGCCCTCTTGGTGATCTGAGGACAATTCTGTTCTAATTAGGTTTTCTGCTTCAAAGTCCATCGATTCCTGAAATTTTGCGGTTAGGGCGTGGTCTAAGTTGTCCTTCATGCGGCCGTACGCAAATGTCGGCCCGTCCGCAAGTAATGTGGCAAGTGCGAGAGAATTGTCCTTCAATTCTGCATCAGGTACTACACGGTTGACCAGCCCAAGCGTCTCCGCCCGCTGCATGTCTAAGCGCTCTGAAAGAAACATGAGCTCTCGCGCGCGGGAGAAGCCGACAAGACGCGTCAACAGCCACGCAATTCCGCAATCCCCAGAAAGAGCGACCCGCGCATAAGCAGTTATGAGGACCGCGGACTGTGAAGCGATTCGAATATCGCATGCTAGGGCGAGCGCCAGTCCCGCTCCGGCCGCCGCACCTGGGATCGCTGCAATGGTGGGCTTACGAACGGCAACCAAAGCGCCCCAGACGTTTCGTTGACTTCCGCGCAAATCAGCCACGCGCTGATCGAAAGTCAGATCCGCCATGACCGTCTGGGCCATATTCTTCACGTCGCCGCCAGCGCAGAATGAACCACCTGCGCCCGTAAGAAGAATAGCACCGATTTGGGGATCTTCGTCGAACTGCCTTAGCAATTTTCCCAATGCAGAGCTTAAGCTCTTTGACAGGGCATTGCGGGACTGAGGCCTGTTGAGCGTGAGCACCGCAACACGACCCCGAGTCTCGGCTAATAACTCATCGGTGCCCGAGTCAACTTCTGCTCTCTGGGACATATCGTCCTGTCCTGACGCTGGGTGAAGATCGCACCCGGAGCTGACGCTGGCCGGCGTGAGCACTGGGCGCAACCCTTCACGTGTAAAATAGTTCGAGTTGCTACCGGTGTTTATCGGACCGATGCCGGCCAATAGGGCGGCCTCGGCCGTTGGTTTCGTGAGCGCCAGTTGATAGGATAAGGGACGCAAAAGTTGATTGCTCTGTCTCCCTGATATTTCAGCTTAGTGCCCTCGGGCAGCCAGATTATATCGCCGAGCTTCGCCTCAAGTACCTTGCTATAGTTTTCGCCCGTAACAACCCTCATGTTGCCACCGAGGGCGACAGAGGCTTGATCATATTTGGTTGTCCAATCCACAGAGGCGCCGTCAAACGTCGCAACAGTAGCGCCGAGCGTCTTGCTGATGACCGGACCGATCAAGCTACAGGTGGACGAATAACCGCCCTCGTGAACTCGCATTTGATAATAAACCATGTCTCCCGCCACAAAGTGCATCACTTCAGTTGACGGAGGCTCATCAGCAACAGCAGGGCGCGTATCCCAGTCGACGGGGCATCTTCCGTAAAATACCTTAGCCTTTTCACCCTCGTACTTTAACTTTGTGCCCTTCGGTAACCAGATCACATCGCCGAAGTTCGCTTCGATCACACGGCTATAGTTGTCCTCGGTCCGGATTCGGAACATTCCGTCCAGCACGACAACGACTTCGTCGTAGCTGATCTTGCGCTCGATAGAACAACCGTCGTAGGTGGCAATGCCCGCACAAATCGTCTTGCTGATCTCTGGCCCGATAACTTGACATTGAGATGCATACCCACCCGCCTCGGGATGAATTTGTGAAAAGACCATATCCTTGCTTTTGATCACCAGCGGTTCGGGCATCTTCTTTCTCCTTTCGTAATCTGCTTTTTCGAAGCAGCTTTCTCATGCGTCTGTAAACTGACTGAGGATAGATACTTTGACTTTTTGCGCGAAATGATCGTTGAGCCAAAGGCGGAGCTCAGAGTCGCTTTCTCCCGCCGAGATCCCCTGACAATTCCCCCAAACAAGATGGTACGAGTTCTGCGCGGATCCGAATTTTCTAAGCGCGCGGACATCTTTCGTAAGCATCGATGCAGGAACATATCAGGAGCGTGAACAGTGAAATGATTAAAATGCTTGCCATCTCGCAGGATTTCAGCGGGTAACGACCGCTGACGATTAAAATCTGCGTCTCTCGGCGGAATCGCGTTGTTCAAGCATATTGATCGAAGTTCACTTCAGTATCCGTTCGACGATAGACGCGCCTTCGCCCAGCGGAGCGATCTTCACCGCACACCAGACGCCAGCGAGCGCCAGGGGCACCGCGCCAGCAAAGCCCGCGCGTTTAGACACCCGCTTCTGGCAGCAAGATTATGCAGATGATCCTCCTCTCGTGGTTGACTCACCTGCGGTCCAGTTCAACCTAAACGGGGCGGCGGCATCGTCGGGGCAAGGCTGGAAACGAGCCGTCGGAATCAAACCTGTTGTATTCCAATCCCGGCTTTTGTCGCTCCGACGCGAGACGGCGGCTCAGGTTTGAGCTTACCTGCTTAGTTGAAGATGCGCTGGCCCACCAGCCAACAAAGGGCCGTCGGATCCGCACAGTCCTGCATCGATACCTCCAAAATGGACAGGACCATACTTCGTCGAGGGCATTATGGCTGTTCGATAGTGATCCTCGACATCGGATGCGACAGGTGTGGTACGCGATCATGGTCTTGCGCAGCGCCGCAACACGCATTCCTGCGCGCGCTCAGCCAGCACCTTATGCACGAACGGCGGCCAAGGTGCATAATCGAAGATCAGCACGCAGAGTCTGAGTAAACTTGTTCAGCCCAACATGCGGATAGACCCTAGCATCGACGGTGACCACGCGCGCGGTGCCGAGCGCATTCTTGAAATCTCCCCTTACCGAGGGTAATAGTCGCTTGGAGTAACTCCCCGTCGATCGCCATGCGCTCAGCGTCGAAATCGATACAAGGCGCCGGCTCGTCTGTAGAATTCCTGCAACCCGGGGCGATCTCCGCGGTCTTTAGGCGGCAACAAGCCTTTATGTCTAGGTCCGAAGGGCGAACCGCGTGTCGTGGCCATTTACATCTATCACCGGCAGTTCGGTTTGCTCGTGCGCCTCATCGTCGAGCAATTGACATCCCATAAGTCTGGATTAGGGCCTATGAATACGCCTATTGCTGCGCCCTTGGCGGCTTCCGTCATGGAAGCGCTCGCGCGCTACGACACCGCGACCATTTGCAACGCAATGGAAATAGTCGCGCCGGAGCGGCGGCTGATTGGGTACACGACTAAGCCATTGCTCTGTCCGTTCCCCGATCTGCCGCCGATTGTGGGTTTCGCCCGTACCGCGACGATCCGTTCGGTAGTGCGATCCAAGTTGTCGCCCGCCGAACAGGCGAAGCGTCGCATTGATTATTACAACTACGTCGGCACTGGGTTCGGCCCTCGAATTGTGGTGATTCAGGACCTTGACGGAGCCGATATTGGCTACGGCGCGTTCTGGGGCGAGGTACAGAGTAATGTGCACAAGGCGCTGGGCTGTCTCGGCGTCATTACCGACGGCTCGGTCCGCGACATCCCGCAGTGGGCGCACGACTTCCAGGTACTCGCCGGCTCGATTGGCCCGTCACATGCCTGGGTGCATGTCAACGGCTTTGGTGGAGAAGTCCGCGTTTCTGGCATGACCGTTCGTTCCGGTGACCTCATTCATGCTGACCGCCATGGCGCAATCGTGATCCCAATCGATCTCGCCGAAAAATTACCCGACGCGGCCGAGGTTTGCGGCCGTCGCGAGCAGCCGATCCTGGAGATCGCTCGCTCGGCCGACTTCTCGCTAGAGAAGCTCAAAGAGGCGGTGAAGCGCTCAGGAGAGATCCACTAGTCTTACTGAGTCAGAAAGTCGCGATCTTTGATCCTGGAATTGCTGGTATTTTCGGGAGATTCGTTTTTCGGCATGGAGAGCTGGGATGGGTCACCCAAG
>NZ_JADPKQ010000098.1:0-11704 GCF_023074015.1 Bradyrhizobium sp. 142 | reverse complement strand
TCGTTCTCGCCCTCGTCAGAAGTCTGTCGCGATGTCCATGTTGCGCAAGAGCGATCCTGCGTCCGCGATCGCGCAAAAATTTATGACGCAGTAAGACTAGCTAGCTGCGCTTGGGGCGTCCCGGCAGCAAGCGTTCGGCCTCCGACCAGACTCCGAAGCTCACAACTCCCGGGGATTCCTGTCGGCTATACTGACCAATCCCCTTAGCCGGCATTACTGCTCGATGCGATCCTTAGCTTGAATTCTTCGGCACGCTGCTTTGCTGGAAGTGCTCGATGGCCGCGCCGTTGATGTCGACCCAGCGATGTTTCGACTGCTCGAAAACCGATCTGACCGGCGCCGGGTAGTTTGGGTCCGCGATTGCGCCAATGGCAACCCCGATCATCGCAGGCAGATTGTCGGCCTTCCAATACACCGTTGAACCGCAGTCGGGACAAAAATAGCAACGGACCTTGCCACCGCTTGCGGCGGCGCGAACGTACTCTTTTGGAGCCCCCGAGATCGTGACGACCTCAGCGGGGTAAAAGGCACCCACACCGAACGGCGCGCCCGTTCGCCGCTGGCAGTCAATGCAGTGACAGGCAACGACGAGGCTCGATGACCCCGGAAGCGACAGCGCAAGGCCGCCGCAGCCACATCTGGCGTCGACCATCAACACATACTCCCGTTCAGATCCGCCGCATCGGCCGACGCGTGTCAAAAAAGAAAGCCGTTTAACCGCCGCATCTGTGCGTCTTGAAATCTCCGGCGATTTTGCTCATGCTACCTTGAATTGAACAGTTTTTATATTTTACAACGAGCGAGCGCTGGAGGGCGATCGGAAGTCATCGGACGAGACTCAAACAAATTTCCGTCGCAGGCACATTATACAGCCGAGGTGCGTCCGAAATCTCCGAACATGAGGTAGTGTGCGCATCCGATGCGCTCAACCACCGTCCGACAGAAGGCCAAGATCATCGCCGGTGCCGTGGCGGCGATCGTCGCGACAGGCTTCCTGTTCGCGATCGCCATGGCCCTCCTGCTGCCGCAATAGGAGCTGCGGCTCGCCGGCGGCGCAACGCCGCCGGATCTCGTACGTCGCCCGGCCCCGGCAGCGTGCACCGTTGAGAGGAATTTCCCGACCACGTCCTTCAGCCGGTTGCTATCGGTCGCCAGCATCTTCGCGGTTGGGAGCACCTGCGAGGAGGTCGAGCCGGTCTCCGCCGCGCCCGCTGCACGTCGGTGATGATCGAAGAGACCCGTTGGGTGCCGTGGGCCGCCAGCTGCATGCTGCGGCGATCTCCTGGGTCGCGGCGCCCTGCTCCTCGACGGCCGCGGCAATTGTCGATGAAACATCCGACAGCCGCTCGATGGTGGCGGTGATGTCGCGGATGGTGTTGAGCAGGTCCGCGTGGTCGGTGCGCCCTTTGCGCCGAACGTCAATCCGCGCGCGCGGTAAGGCTCACGTCGGCGAGGCCTCCTGGCCCTCCCCGGGCCGGCCATGAGCACGCACCAAGGCCTCGACGAACGCGATTACCTCTGCCCGCTTGTCCGGCGACAGCGACAGAAAGGCGCGCACCAGCCTCAGGCCCTGCGCTTCCTCCGATTGTTCTTCTCCGGCATCCATCGGTTGAGTGTCGGACAATCGGGAAAAATATGCAATCCCTGCAGATACCGTACTTGATTCGGCGAACCAGCTTTGGTGGAATGGATCCAACAAAGGGTGGGCACATGAAGTGGATCAGGGAGCGCGACGAGCTGATCGCTCAGACACTGGCCTTCGTCCAATCGGTCACCGGCAGGAAGGATGACTTTCCCCTGCCGGCGGCCCCGGCCATGGCATCCGCCGTGACCACCGAGATCGTCGCCGTCCGGGCTGCTGCGGTCGAAATCGAACCGCCAGCGGCCACCTCACCGCTCGCCGCCCCGCAGCCTCGGCCCGTCCAGGTCCCGCCGCGGCGGACCGGCGTCGATGTACGCACCGAGATGCAGGCCCGCATCGCCAGTTTCCGCAAACACCAGGAGCGGTTCGAACGCGAACGGGAGGAATATTGCGCGGCGACCCTGAGCAGGCTCCGCGCTGCCATCCGCGACGTCCCGTCACGACCGCCGGCGGACAAGTAGAGTCGGTCTCAAGGCCCTTGTTACAGCCACGACCACACCAGCCAGAGATTGGCTGCGCAGGCGCCGACCAGTGCCAGCGTCAGCGGCAGGAGCATGTGCCCGCAGGAGGTTTTCAGGTCCGTCGTCATGGCCGAAAACATCCGCTGATTCCGGCAAATGAGTCCCAGGGATTCTTTTTTTGGGAATTCAGGACTTGTTTACGACTCACGGCCTGCCGCCTGGATCACGGCCCCGTGATTGTTCGCTGGCGGGAAACTCTTGCCTCCACAGCACGTTAACGGTCTTTGTGGGAGCGGGAAGCATGCCGTATGCCCTGTTTTGCAACGAGGCCCAGATCAGCAAGGCCTATCCGGGCGAGTCCGACGTCTGGAAGCTCGCGCAACGGAGCGGCCTCGTCGTGGACGTCAGTGCCGACGAGGAGCGGCCCGGGCCGCGCCGGGTGCTGGACAACGACTATGAGATCAAGCCCTGCCAGGCCGCCCAAGGCGAAGACCCCGCCAAGAACAAGGCGGACGCCGAGCAGGAGTCGAGGATGGAGTTGCAGTTGAGCTCGTAAGATCCGGCCGAAAGCCGCCCCGGCCCTCAGGGCATGGCCGTCGTCAGCGACGCCTGCTCGCCGGCCAGGGCCACACAGGCCTTGCGGCGGTGCAGCCCGCGGATGGCACCAGTGACCTTCAGCACCTTGCCGGACGGACAGGCGCTGTCGCGGACGAAGGCGACCTCATAGGGTGCCAGCATCAAAGGCTCGGATTTGAGGATTGTCTGTGCAGAGCACGGCAGTGCAAGGAAACACGAGACCACCACCGACGCCAAGATACGCATGTTCGTTGTCCCACCAGCCCGGCAATTCTCATAATACGCGTTCCGGAGCGCGAGTTCCGTAAGCGGCAAAAATTATTTTTGCTTTACCTCGGCCCCATGACGCGCCTGAGAAGGCGCGCGCCGGAACGTTTGCTTGCAAATGACGCGCCAGATGGTTCACACAAAGCAAACAACGGGCTGACGAACAAAGGCTGGCAAACAAAAGGCCGGCGAAGCAGCCGGCCTTTGTCAGATCGCGGCGCCTGGTAGATGTAGCACCTGGCGGCAGCTCAGTAGCGCGAGGCCGACGGGCCGCCCCAGCCGAAGCGGTAATTCACACCGGCCTTGACGGTATGCTCGTCCTCCCGGCCGCGGACGCCGACGATGTCCGCCGGGCCGGAGGTGAAGGTGGTGCTGCCGAAATTATAGTACTGGTACTCGGCCTTGGCCGACCAGTTGGGCGCGAACATGTATTCAAGGCCGGCACCGACGGTGTAGCCGTCCTTGCTGTTGCCGGTGGCGGTAAAGGCTTGCGGCACGCCGGCAATGTTGACGCCGAGACCGTTGTTGCGCCAGGCGTAGCCGCCCTTGGCGTAGACCAGCGCCGGCCCCCAGGTGTAACCGATCCGGCCGGTCACCGACCCGATCTGGTCGGTGTTCGACGTCACCTGTGTGCCCAGCGGGAACAGGGCACCGCTGTTGCTGGTCGGCAGCCACGAATATTGGGCTTCGACGCCCGCCACCCAATTGGGCGCGAACTGGTAATCGAAGCCGCCCTGTACGCCGCCCAGGAAGCGTGCGTCGCTCGACTGGAAGCTGCTGTCGCCGGCGAACGCGCCTCCGACATGGCCGCCGATGTAAAAACCGGTCCAATTATAGATCACCTGCGGCGGTGTGTAGGCCGGCGCCTTGGTGTAGGGGCGTGGCTGCATGTCGGCTGCTGCGGCTGGCGCTGCCAGCGCGAGCAGAGCCGCCGCGCCAAGCCAGATCGTTCTCATGATCATCCCCGTTCTTTCATATTCGACACTCAGCAAACAACGTGGCATGAATTGGGTTGCGTCGCGGCGATGCCGGAACGTTGATCGTCCGCAACTGTGACGGGGCGGCAACAAGCCGATCTTGTCCCGTCACGTCCGCTTGTGCCGACAGATTTTGTCCTCTGCACGAGGTCTGCCGTAACAATTTGTCGTGAGGCGAAACAACCCCGTTCAAAGCTCGCCAAACTGTGATCCAGCAGCTCCGGCAAGCGCAGTTCTAGCACCCGGCGATAAAGGCGGGCTTTGCGCTATCGCGCCATCTTTTCGAGTTCCGGAAAGGGTGCGTAAACCGCTCCGGCGCAGAGTTCGCTGGCGCGATCGATAACGCGGTCCGCCCGGCCGTTGACGAAGACCACGGCGCGCTCGCGCATTCCCTTGTAGCTGCCGTCGGTCTCGCGTGGCGCGAAGTGCAGGCAGCTCACGTAAAACTGCCGGCCGCCGACCTCGCGCAATACGGGCTCGGCCATGCCAGCGTCGCGAACGCCGACCGGGTTGTTCAGATATGTGCGCATGAGCGCCAGCGTGTCGCTGCGGAAATTATCGGGGAACGGTTGCGGACCTGCGTCCGCCAGGGAGGGACGGCCGCCGTTGCTGCCAAAACATGCCGCAAGCGCCAGCGGCAGTACGAGGATCGCCGCACGTTTCGCCAATCGCCTCACGGAATCGAATTCTCCCGCCAATCAGTCCCGGCAACGTTCTAGCCCCAAGGTTAGGCAAAGGGAATTCGGTCCTGCCCGCAAGGCTGGCGAATAGCGCACCGGCCCGCCGCCGGTGCCTGCGCTTTCGCGCAGGCACCAAGACGACAGGCCGGCCTGAAATCCGCGCGCGGCGGCGGGGCAATGCGGGGGATACCGCCGCGCGGGATCAGTCGTTAGCTACGCTTGTCGGCGGTCGCCGGCTTGGTGACGTCCGGCTGCGCCTTCAGCGACTTCTTGGCCGACACCTGCTTGTGGTGATGGCGGTGCGTGCGCACGCTCTTGTGCTCGTCGGGCGTGACGGCGGCGTTGGCGTTCATGGCCTTCGCCTTGGGCTCCACCTTGGCGTTCGCCTTGACGTCGACGGCCTTCGTGTCGGCCTTGACGCCGGCGTCCGGCTTCGCGGCGGTGTTCGACGCCTTGGTCTGGCTCTGGTCCGCCTTGATCACCGGCGCGGTCGTGGTGGTGGTCTTGCCGGTCTCGGCCGCGAAGGCCGGGGCTGCGATGACGGACGCTGCAAGCAAGGCTGCGGAAATGGTCTTCAACATGGTGGTCTCCTCTGTGAAGGATCTTGAGGCGGCGCCCTTTGCCAACCCTTCGATCGTGGGTGGAAGCCTAGGCGGCGCGCACTGAACCCAGTCTGAAGCCGGCTGCAGGCTTCCGTTCATCTCGATGACAAGTTTGTCATCTGCGGCCGGGCGAATAGACCGGGCTGCCGGGAATGTTTTGGCCCGTCGGGTGTTCCGGTCTTCAGGCAATCGTGTAGGATCGCCACGTTCCATACGGGAGAAGATGAATGCGCAAACTTTCCATGCTTCTGGTACCGGGACTTGTCTCGATGGCGCTGGCCGCCGGACCGGTGTTGACCAGCGCCTACGCCGCGGGCAGCGACGAGCCCTCGCCGCCGAAATCGGACACCTCGACCAAGAAGTCGAAGAAGAAAAGCTCCTCCGTCAGCGATCCCAAATTCCTTGCCGCCTATCGCACCGCCTACACCACCATCTACGATGGCCACGACTACACCAGCGCGATCGACCAGCTGAAGTCGCTCAAGCGCGACGACGTTGCCGACGTTGCCAACCTGATTGGCTACTCCTATCGCAAGCTCGGCGATTATCAGTCATCGAAGGTCTTTTACGAGCTGGCGCTGAAGGACGATCCGAACCACGTCCGGACCTGGCAGTATTACGGTCTCTGGCAGCTCGAGCAAGGCAACCGCGAACAGGCGCAGTATCATCTGAACAAGATCGCCTCGCTCGCCGGCACCGACAGCTCCGAATATCGCTCGCTTGCTGCGGCCCTCGACAAACCGACCGGCGCGACGCTCGTTTACTGAGACACCCGATCTGCGAACGACAAGAACCGGCACGACCCGCGGGGGTTGTGCCGGTTCTGCTTTTTCGGCTAGCCTTCGCGCCGCAATCCTCCCTTAGAATTGGTGCGCAATGGATGCGTGGCTACGATCCGCGGTCGACTACCTCGGCTCCTGGATCGAATTCCAACTGACGACGTCGCAACAGCCGGGCGTCATCGTCGCATTCGCCTATCGCGGCGAAGTCGTCGCCGAGCACGCGTTCGGCCTCGCCAATCTCGACACCGGCGAAAAACTCACCCCACGCCACCGCTTCCGTATCGCCTCGCATTCAAAGAGCTTTACCTCGGCCGGCATCATGAAGCTGCGCGAGCAGCGCAAGATCCGGCTCGACGATCCCGTCGGCGACTATGTCAGCGCCCTGCATCCGCGGGTTGCCGAGACAACGATCGCACAGGTGCTCTCGCATAGCGCAGGGCTGACGCGGGACGGCGCCGATTCCGGCCAGTTCATCGACAGCCGCCCCTATCTGACCCAGAGCGAGCTGCGCGCAGAGCTGAAGCTGCCGACCGTGATCGAGCCGGGCACGCGCTTCAAATATTCCAATCACGGCTTTGGCCTGATCGGCCTCGTCATCGAAGCCGTGACGAAAGAGCCCTACCCGGTCTGGATCAAGCGCGAGATCATTGAGCCCGCGGGTTTGCGCGAGACCGAGCCGGACGCGCCGCTTCCAAAGGGCGCATCGTTCGCGCGCGGCCACACTCGAAAAGTCCCGCTGGGCGAGCGCTGTGTGATCCCCGGCGATAATCCGACGCACGCCATGGCATCGGCCACGGGCTTCGCCGCCACGGCCGTCGATACGGCGCGTTTCTTCGCGCAGCTTGCGCCCAACGCAAGCAAGAGCGTGCTATCGGCCGCGAGCCGCCGCGAAATGACGCGCCATCATTGGCGCGTCCCGCAAATCTTTGAAGCCTATTACGGCCTCGGCGTCGGCGCCGGCAAGACCGACGGCTGGGACTGGTTCGGCCATGGCGGCCACTTTCAGGGTTACATCTCCCGGACCTGCTCCATCCCTTCTTGCGAACTCGCGATCAGCATCTTGAGCAACTCCATCGACGGTGCGGCGCCGTTCTGGATGGACGGCGCGATGCAGATCCTGCGCGTCTTCCAGACCCGCGGCGCACCTGACCGGCGCCTGCGCGACTGGACCGGTCGCTGGTGGACGATCTGGGGTGCGACCGACCTCGTGCCGATGGGCAAGCGCGTGCTCGTCGCCAATCCGCAGTTCAACAACCCGTTCATGGATGCCGGCGAGATCGAGGTGACCGGCCGCGACATCGGCAAGTTCGCTTCGGCCGCCGGGAACTCCAGCCACGGCGAGCCGGTGCGCCGCGTCCGTGACAAGCGTGGCAAGGTGAGCGACATCTGGCTCGCAGGCGCCAACGTCAAGCCGGAGCGCGTCGTGGCCCGCGAGATCGCGCGGCGATACAAGCCGCGAAAACGCCGGCCTGTTTAATCGAAGCATGATCTCCGCGCAAACGCGTTCCGCGTTTGTCGCGACGGAAAGCCGCTACGCACTTTGCGCTAACGCGGCCCTTCGGCTCCGGATCATGCCCTACTCCCTGATCAGCGCCTCGACCTCGCTGCGAAACGCCTGCCGCGAGCCGTCGTGTGAATAGAACATGTGGCCGCCGGGATAGACGACGAACTTCACGCGTTGCGTCGCAAAGGCCGGCAGTTGGTCGAGCACCCGCTTCGTTCCGAAATAGGGCGTGGCGAGATCGAACAGGCCGTGCGCGACCAGCACGCTCAGCTTGGCATCGGTGGCAAGGATCTGGCGCAGCTCCGACACCGACTGCGGCGGGCTGATGCCATTGCCGAAATCCCAATTGCGCTCGACGGCGCCGTTCAAAATTTCATAAGAGCCGTCGGGCCGCCAGTTGAGCTTGCGTGTCAGGACGTCGACCGCAGCACTTGTCAGCGGCGCCTGAAGCGCATCGCCTGAGGGATCGCCGAACCGGGAGTTGCCCGAATCCGGATAGGGATCGAAGCCGCGCACGGAGGCGTCGTAGCGTCCGGTCACCTTGCCGTTCTTGCGGTCCAGTTCACGGCGGAATTCACCGATGTCGAAGCGGCCGGCGAGCCTGCGGCTCACCGCCTGGTCGATGCCGGTCAGGCTGGCGACTTTGTCGGCAAGACGGTTGGTGGCCTCCTTGTCCGCCTCGCCCTTGATAAGATCAGCCAGGAACTCGCCGCGTGCGTAAGCCTCGACGTCAGCAAGATCGGCGCGCGTGACCGGTCCCTTGGCTTGACGGGCCACCGCGACGTAGCTTGGCAAGGTCGCGATATATTGCAGGAGGCTGGTGCCGGCGAACTCGCGAAAGTCGAGCAATGGCGACACCAGGACAAGGCCCCTGACGCCGACGCCGTGCTGGAGCTGCAGCTGACGCACGACCTTCGGTCCGCGAATGCCTCCATAGCTCTCGCCCGCGACGTATTTCGGCGAGACCAGCCGGTCGTGCTTCTCGAGCCAGCGGCGGATCACGAGCGCGATCGAATTGACGTCGCCATCGACCGAATAGAACCGTTTTCGTGCGTCGTCTCCACTTGCGGCGAAGCGGCTGTAGCCAGTGCCGACGGGATCGATGAAGACGAGATCGGTAAAATCGAGCCAGGTCTCCGCGTTTGGCTTCACCTCGGGCGACGCCGATGGCGACAGCGCTTCGCCGTCGAGCGGCAGCCGCCAAGGCCCGGCAGCGCCGAACTGGAGCCACGCCGACGATGCACCGGGCCCGCCGTTGAACAGGAACGTGACCGGGCGCGTGGCACGGTCGGCGCCGTCGAGCTCGTAGGAGGTGGTGGCGATGTCGGCAAGCGGCTCCCTCTTCTCGTCGAACACGCGGATCGAGCCGGCGGTCGCGGCGAAGTTGAGCGTCCGCCCGGGCAGATCGAGCGTCTGCCTGGTGGTCGAATCCGCCGGGAGACGATGTGGCTCGGCGGCAGATGGCGACGCGTTCTGCGCGCCAGCGCCGCGTCCGCCCTTCTGGCCGGTTGGCGCCGTTGTCTCGGGCCGCGGCTGCGGCGGATCATCCGCGCGCACGAACCCTGCAAAGGCGAATGCAGATACTGCCAGCACCAGCCCCGTTCGGCGCAGCGCCGACCAACGCATGACCATGACTATTCTCCCGGCCCGGCCGTACTTGCACATCATGGCTTGCCGGCCAGCGCCGGCCAAAGTTGTAGCGGCCAATTGCGACGGTTTGGGGGATCCAAAGCGCCTGGTTGAATTTGCGCACTGGGTCAGCCCGTCCGATCTGGATCATGGCACGGCCCCAGCCAATTCGAGCCAATTTTTTACCCTCAATCGAGACGGGCGGCCGCCCGACCCGCCGCCGGTTTGCTTTGAAGGGCTGTCATCCTCGACAATACAGGCCGAGGTGTATAGACGAGCCCGGCGGAACCTTCTCGAGCCAGCGGCCTACCCAGAAGCCATGACCAAGCCCTCGCGATACGACCGGATTGCCTTCGTCGCCAGCCCGAGCATCGAGGCGCAAGCCGCCTTCAGCCAGCTCACCAGGGACTATGGCAATTGCGACCCGAACGACGCCGACGTCGTGGTCGCGCTCGGCGGCGACGGGTTGATGCTCCAGACGCTGCACCGGAACATGAACACGGGAAAGCCGATCTACGGCATGCACCGAGGCACGGTCGGCTTCCTTATGAACGAGTACGCGACCCACGATCTGCGCGCACGCCTCGAAGCCGCGCAGGAATCGGAGATCCATCCGCTCTTGATGCGCGCCACCGATCTCAATGACCGCGTCCACCTTCACCACGCGATCAACGAGGTCTACCTGTTTCGCCAGACCTATCAGGTAGCGCGGCTGAAGATCCTGGTCGACGAGCGTGAGCGCATGTCCGAACTGATGGCTGACGGCATTATTGTGGCAACGCCGGCGGGTTCGACCGCATACAATCTCTCCGCCCAGGGGCCCATTCTGCCGATCAACGCCGCACTGCTGGCGCTGACGCCGATCAGCGCCTTCCGGCCGCGTCGCTGGCGCGGCGCGCTGCTGCCCAACACGGCCTATGTCGTGATCGAGGTACTGGAAGGCGACAAGCGCCCGGTGGCGGCCGTTGCCGACCACGACGAAGTGCGCGACGTCCGCCGGGTCGAGGTCCTGTCCGACAGGACCATCTCGATGCGGATGCTGTTCGATCCCGGCCACAGCCTGGAAGAGCGCATTCTGCGCGAGCAGTTCGGCTCCTGAAGGACCTGCCCGGCGCCTGCCGGTGCCGGTCGCAACGCTTCGTTAACCCTCGGCGCGATATGGTTAATAAAAGTTGACCACTTCGGCCCGGGCGCCATGTTCCGCATCGATTTCAACAAGCTGCGCTTTCTCGTCTGTGACGACAATCCGCACATGCGCCGCATCCTGCGGACTCTGTTGCATTCGTTTGGCGCGCGCGAAGTCTATGAGGCCGAGGACGGTGCGACTGCGCTGGAAATGTACAGTCACTACGTGCCCGACATCGTCATCACCGACTGGGCGATGCCCATCTTCGACGGGCTCGAGCTGGCGCAGATGATCCGGCAGCCGGACTCCAAGGGCAATCCCTACGCGCCGATCATCATGCTGACCGGTCATTCCGAGAAGCGGCGCGTCACGGTCGCGCGCGATGCCGGCGTCACCGAATTTCTGGCCAAGCCTATCTCGGCCAAGGGGCTCTACCAGCGCATCCTCAACGTGGTCGCCAGTCCCCGCCCCTTCATCAAGACCAAGACCTATTTCGGTCCGGACCGGCGCCGCAACACCAGCTCTGCCTATATGGGCCCCGAGCGCCGCGTCGGCGAAAAGCACGAGGTGCTCCAGCAACCTTCGCTGCTCGACAAGGCCCGTTCCTCCATCTAGCGCAACGTCTCGAGGCAGACATCATGGCGAAGAACGGCGCAAAGGACATCGAGGTCAAGGCCTTCGCCACGCATCAATTGATCACACAGCCAAATCCGCTGCGCAAGGTGCTGCGCCGGGTCGAAGACAAGGACATGGACGATCCGGTCGGCCGCGCCGAGCAGGCGCTGGCCGGCCTCTCCGGCGAGTTCAAGGACTGGATGGCGACTGAGGTCAACCGGCTTTCGGCCGCCTACGTCGCCATCCGCAATGACGGCTTCACCAAGGACAGGCGCGACGAGCTGTTCCGCGCCGCGCATGACATCAAGGGCGACGCTGCGACGTTCGGCTATCCGTCGGCGGCGGCAATCGCCGAGAGTCTCTGCCGCGTCATCGAGCACGCGCCTGATTTCGAGAAGGTGCCGGCCGAGCTGTTCACGCACCACATCAACGCCATCCTGGCCATCGCGCACGAGAACACAAAGCTCGACAGCATCAGCGTCTCTGCCGAGCTCAGCCGCCGCCTGCGCAACGTCGCCGACGATTATCTTGCCCACGTCAACCGCGACCGCCCCGAGCATCTCGAGGCGATCCTCGCACCGAGCATCGTGCCGCCGGAGTAGCTCTCTCTTCTCGTCATTGCGAGCGCAGCGGTCGCGGTAGGGACGCTCATTGCTGAGCGCCCCCCGCACAGATCCGTACGTGCGGCTTTCCCGCATACGGCTCCCACCTCGGGTGAGTGACGGCGAAGCGTGCTCGCGGCCAAGGATGACGGATGTTGGGCCTGGGGAGGCAGTCACAGGCGAGGCGACTGATCGTCTCCCACCTCATGCCATCGGTCTGGCTGCGGCGCCGGAGCGTGCG
>NZ_JADPKQ010000104.1:0-11803 GCF_023074015.1 Bradyrhizobium sp. 142 | reverse complement strand
GACGACATGACCCCGGATCAAGCCTACTTCAACCTTCCGCCGCTCCGCGTGGCGGCCTAATCTCGGCAGAGGCTCCACTTATCGACGCGGAAAGTCTGTTCAGACAAGCGGGACCAGCTCTCGTGCTTTCGCTGCGAGAAGATGATCTGATAACTTGCAAGGGCGAAATTGCCGGAACAACAATGAGAAGCATTGAGATACGACCTGCGGTCCTGCAATAAGTTAATTGCGGTCCCAAAGGAGCCGCGGACGGATTGGTACCAGGGACGTCAATTTCCAAATGCTTCCTTTTGCGTCGAAATGTCAAAACCGTGCGGCAGTGAGCGGATGACATTCGGCCCGAAAACAAGCTGCCTCTAGCTCGCTCTTGCGCCATTCGGCCCGGCGCCGATGCTCAATAGCCAACGCCTTGTGCGCCTCCACGTCCCAGATGATCCGATCGATCTCGACGCCGTCCAGCGTCCGCCTGATCCGCAGCACGGTTGACAGCACGATCACAACATCGCCATAGGGCAACAACAAATCACGGGCAGCGACATCGCAATGCGCGATGAATGTCTCGAATCGCCACGTTCTTTTTGCCGACAAACATTTGCCACCGCGCATGGCGACAGAGCAGATCACGCAAGTAGTCCGGCACGACCGGAATGAGTTGGCAGATTTTGGTTTTCCGGCCGCGTGTTGCGTCAACCTCCTCGATCACGGGTCGAACCAACTGGCGACTGCGCTGGAAGATTTGAACGCCGGCCGCGTCCAAAATCTCCTCGCCTCGGCTGGCGAGGTTGGAAAGCTCGCCACCTCGGACATCAATGATGGGGAGCGTGTCATCCGGCTCCGGCTTGCCGAATTTCTTGCGCGCGTCGTCGATCAATTTCTGAATATCGCGATCATCGACGCCGCCATCGCTGTACGGCGCGCATGCCACTTTGATCTGGGAGTCGGACCAGCCCTTGCCGACCATGCTGCCAATCGCCGGCAACATCGGCTCGCGCCAGCCCTTGCCAGGCGTGGCACGGCTCTGCTTGAGCAGCGCGATCAATTCTTCGTCGCCTTTGCCGCGCTTCGTCCCATTGCCAGTCGCAACCTTGTCGGCGCTCGCCTTAGCGCCATCGACCTCCGCGCCTGCTGCTTCATATTGAGCAAGATCGTCGCGCAGATCGATGAAGTCGCCAAGGATCACCTCGGCGCGATGATCGAGGCCCTGCTTGTTCATCACGTAGCCGTAAAAGTAAGCCTGACTGAGCGCGAAGCTCTCGCTGGCAGCAATCTTCTTTGCGCTGAGCTTGGCCTTCAGGAAGGCGTCGAGGCGCGCCACCAGCTTGGCGCGCATCTCGGGCGGAAGCGGCTTCGAGGTCGGAGCCAAAATGCGCCAATGCGGCGCGGCGGGGCTGTGCGACGGCGAGGTGTAGGGCAGCGCGGAGATGCCCATCTCCTCGACGACTTTCACCATGTCGTCAAAGGCGATCTTCTCGTCGTCGTAGTCCAACTCGATGCCGGTAATCTGCAGCACGTTGGCATCGTGGCGCAGGCTGCCCTTGTCGGTGCGCTTGTTGCCGAACTCCGCCAGCTTCAACCACGGCAGACCGGTCTTCTTGCGTCTCGCTGCGAGTTGCACGCGCTCCTGCAACTCGACCAGAGTCAAATTGTCGGTCGTGTAGCTCTTGGCTGCGAAATCTTTGAAGAACGTGACATGAATTTTGGCGAGCCGCGGCGGAGGCTCCTCCCACGGCTCGAAAAGGGGTGCGCGGTCGATTTCCTCGGCTGCGGAGGCCGCGAAATCCTCGAAGAGTTTCGTGATTGCGTCGAAGCGTTCGGCATCAAGCATGGTTACCACCCTTGCTCTCTGCCTCGCGCTGCCGGAGCCTTGCCAACCTCTCCTGGTGCAACGCGCGGTCCTCGGTGTTGCGCAGTTCGATGGCGCGCTCCAGTTCATCGGCTCCATTGCGCATGGCGCGCACGATGTTGGTGAGCAGATACTGCGACCAGCTACCGGTCGGCGGGCACGTCAGCGCGGTGCGCGTGATATGCTCGATGTCCCGGCACGCACGGTACATGTACCGATGCAACGGGATCGGCGGCTTGGGTTTGCGCCCGCGCGGGACGATGGTGAAATTCATGGGGTGGAGACCTCCGCTCTTGCGGGATCACGCCAGCCATGGCATCATCGTCGTGCAGTTCGACAAGCCAAGACGGGGATGCGACCCCAGTTTTGAAAGAACCCCGCCGCATTACGCGAGCGGGGTTTTTTCATTCTGAGGCCGCGCCTCACTAAAGCACAGGAAAAGCGGCGGTCATTTTTTGGTCCGCCGTTTAGCGTTTGGCTTCAAGGTGCTTGCGCTGCCCCCCAGCTCTCTGGCAATCGTGTCGATATTGGCGCTGGTAGGTCGAGACTTCTTGTCAACGCCGAGCCAGTCGAACAGCGCATCAAATATCCGTTTGCGGGGCCGGTGCTTGCGGCTCGTTATGATCTCCTGCTCCGCCATCAGCCGCAGAAATGGTTCCATGACCAGTTTCCGCAGGTCTCGTTTCTTGTAGGCGTCATGGCTGGTCTTGAGCCAGTGGTCGATGTCCAAGCCGCGTCCTGTTAGAGCGGCAACTAAATCGTCCTGCTCGTGACGATGCTCTTCCATCAACTCGCGCAACCTGTCGTCGTCCAGGTCGGGGTTGAGACGGGACAAGCCGGCTTTCTCGATTTCGTTGCCAAAGAAAGCAGGGCCGATTGTTCCGGAAAGCGCGATTACATTCGTGATCGCCGCGCGATAACTGCGCACTAGCTTACGATCTGGTGCCGCAACCCAGTGCGCGTAGTCGCGTTTGATCCGCTCAAGATCCGATTTCAATGGATATAGCCGATAGGGGCCAGCCTCGCTCAACCCCATCGCCGCCAACAGCTTCTCGTACTGTTGCTCACTACTCTCTGCGTTGCTGCTGGGGGGCGACTTGCTGCGGTTGATCACGTCGGGCTGGCCGATTTGAAACGCTATTCGGCAGCACGAAAAAGCACCGCCGGTTTTCCTTCACGGGATAGCAATGCTGCGTCATTTTACGGCGCAGAACAAGCCGGCTTGCTGCAACCGTGCTCGCTCGATTTGACCGACCGTGCAACCACCAACATGGAACCGCACTATGGCGCACGTGCCGGATTGGTGGACGGCCGCGCGATTGCGCAATCCCGCGCCGCAGCCTGCTTGAGAATTTTCGGGTGGAGCACAAGCACCAACACGAGGCGACGGCTCTCGAACGCCCGTTGCGGGCGCCGGCTGCGATTGCGTCTGACGGCAGCATGACTCCTATAATACCGCTGGATCGGCCCGACGAGGCCGTCTTTCGGTATGTGCAGGAGCTTGCCAAGAGGCTCGCGCGCGAGGATCATGAGGCCGAGATCGCGGCCCGCCAAGCATCCCAACCTGCGACGAGCGAAAACCCATGATCCGCAGTGCTATATACGTCCGCTATTCAAGCGACCGTCAGAATGATCGTTCTATCGACGACCAGATCGCGCTCTGTCGCGATCTCTGCGCGCGCGACGGGATGGCCGTGATCTCGACGTTTGAGGATCGCGCAATCTCCGGCGCTGGCGCCATCAACCGCCCCGGCTTTCAGTCATTGATGCGCGCTGCCGAGGCGCGTCTGTTCGATGTCATCGTCGCGGAAGACATGGATCGGCTTTTCCGCGATCAAGCCGACTACCACACCACCCGCAAGCACCTCGATCATCTCGGCATCGCGATGCATACGGCTGGCGGCAAGGTTGGCAAGCTCGACGGCGCGTTGCGCGCGCTGATGTCAGAGATGTTCATCGAGAACCTCGTGATCCACACACGTCGCGGTCTTGAGGGAGTGATCCGCGATGGCCGTCATGCCGGTGGTCGCGCATATGGCTATCGCGCGGTGCGGGGCAAGCCGGGCGAGTTGGAGATCGTCGGAGCCGAGGCCGAGATCGTGCGCGAGATTTTCGCCGATTACATCTCGGGCAAGACGCCGCGCATGATCGCGAACGATCTCAACAAGCGCGGTGTGCGGCCGCCGCGTGGGCGCCAGTGGAACGCATCGACGATTAACGGCAACGTGTCGCGCGGCGGCGGGCTGATCCTTAACGATCTTTATGCCGGCCGGATCGTCTGGAACAAGGTCCGCATGATCAAGGACCCGGTGACGCGCAAGCGTCTCTCGCGTCCCAATCAAAAGGATCAATACAAGGTCGTCGAGGCGCCGCATCTGCGCATCGTTGATGATGCGACATTCAAGGGCGCGCAAGTCGTCAAGGCCGAGCGGCGCCGCGACGCCACACCGGCGACCGCACAAAAGGCGCGCGCGCCGAAGCGGGTCTTTTCTGGACTGATCAGGTGCGGTTCGTGCGGCGGCGGCATGGCGTCCATCGGCAGCGACGCCAAAGGTCTCCGCTTGCAATGCTCAACCCATAGGGAAAGCGGATCGTGCGGAAATGGCCGCCGCGTTTATCTCGACGACATCGAGGCGCTCGCCATCAAGGGGCTCCGCCAGCACCTCATGCATCCCGAGGTGATCACTGAATTTGTCGATGCCTATAACGCCGAGCGCAAGCGGCTCAAGAAAGAGGCGAGCACCGAACGCTCCCGGCTGGAACGGCGGCTCGGCGAGATCGAGCGCGAGATGAAGCGGATCGTTGACTCTATCGTTGTCACCGGCATGCCGCCTGAACAGTTCGTCGCCAGGATGCAGGAGCTTGAGGCTGAGAAGGCCAAGGTCATCGCCGGGCTCGATGCCGCCAAGGAAGGCGACAACGTCATCGCCCTGCACCCCAAGGCGCTCGACCGCTACAAGCGCGCAGTTGTGGAACTAGCCGACGAGTTCAAGCGCGGTATGCCGACCGAGTTTGCGACCATCCGCGAGCTGGTGACGGCGATTATCGTGCATGCCAGCCCGAGCCGGCCGGGCGGTGCTGGAACCAAAGCCAACGCCGAAGATGACCGGAGCGTTCGGATCGACATCAAGGGCCGCCTCGCCGCGTTGTGCGGCAATCCGGCCCTGTTTCCTAACATGGCTATGTCGGGGGGAACGTTGGTAGCGGGAGAGGGACTCGAACCCCCGACCCCAGGATTATGATTCCTACGCTCGCTCATCTGGACCGGTCATTGCCTCTTGTTTGGTGGCGCCCCTCTGCATCGACGCCGTGCTCCGCGCCGCGGCGGCGGGTATTGGCAAGCTCCGAAAGCTCATTCTTCAGCGCATGCCGACGGGTTTCGACAGCAGACATGTCGTTGACGAATTGGCGAACCTGGCGCGCTAGCTCGTGATCTGCTGCCACGCCAGAGCGCTGTAGCTCGGCGGCATAGTCGAGATATCTCTGCCGGATCGCATCCTGACGTGACTTAATCTTTTCGTCCCAAGGATGTTTCACAGCCTTGCCGCCCCTCACCTCCAAAAGCACATCTGTGCGGGCAAACCGATCGACATCGGGTGTGATCTTTCGCTTGCGCAAAGCGAGCACCGGCCCGCGATCAGCCTTTCGAACCCGTCCGCGTGTTCGCCGCGGCGTTGCCTCCGCCGCAATCCCGCGAAGCCGGAGTTCGCCAGCAAACCGCTCCCGCCAGGCCTGAAGATCCGCCTTGCGAGGGTTGAGGCGCTTGCCGTCATGGCCCAGCGACCGAACGGTCAAATGCACGTGAGGATGCTCGTCGTCGAGATGCTGGACGAAGACGTAGTCGTGATTGGGGCCGAACGTCTCGATGGCAAATGCCCGGGCTGAATCCTTGACTGCGGCGGCATCAGTGCCAGCCGGCATCGACAGGATGATGTTGATCGAAAGCGATGCATCACGTCGGCGCTTGTCGTCGAGACCGGCATCGTCCTCCCAGCGTTGCTGCAGATCTTTCAATCCGGAGCGACCCGCCAACGTCGCGCCCTGCTCTGTCTCCGCGTCGAGCTCGCCGTTTCGCGTGATGTAGGCCAAGTGCGACTTGAGATGCGCAACGCCCTTGGTGCGGCCGGTGATCTTGACCATCACCTCTGGCGCTCGGCGCACGATGCGTTCGAGCTTTGCACGCATCGCCCGCGTAAGGCGGCTGGGAGCGGCTGGATCGGGGATATCCCACTCGGCCCGCCGAGGGCGCCGATTGGGCGTTTCCCAGACATACGAGATCGGCGGAAGTTCGGAGGCCACGTCGGTTGGCCGTGGCGAGTAGCGCCGACTCATCGCCGCCCATCCCAATAATCCGCATTGCCATTCAACGCATTACGTAGTTGGGCGAGCTCTCGTTCGATGACCAATTTGGCCTCTTGAATTGCGGACAGATCCAGCTCAACCGCCCTGCCCTCCAGCACATTGGTGTTTGCGGCACGCGCGATCTGGTTGATGTTGCTGCCGATCCGGTTGAGCTCGCGAACGATCGCGCGAAGCGCGGCATGCTCGTTCGGCGAATGCTGTACGGGCGACCCTAATCGTGAGCGCACCAGCGCGACGATCCAGCCGGTTCGGGTCATGCCACGCTGATGAGACACTTCCGCGAGCTGCCGCATCTCGCTCTCGCGAAATCGCACCGTCACCTTCTCCGGTCGTCCGACCGGCAACGCCAAGATGCACGGCGCTGGCGCCGCTAGCGCGTCAACAATGAGACGCCGCAGCAGCGCGGACTTGCCGCCCTGGGTCGCGGCAAGAGCTGAGAACTCCGCCGCGACTTCGTCGGGGACGCGAAGCGAGATCAGAGCCATGCACTCCAATCCCAATCGCGATGTAATACATCGCTGGCGCGAAGCCTATCCTGCACTAGAAAGTGCAAATCCTTCCACCCCCTCCATGTTGGTTCAAACCAACATGCTCTGCGTTCAAAGCGCAGGAGTTGCTGCAGGTGAGATGCAGACCAGGTGATAATCGATGCGGAGAATCCCCCTGGGAATTGCGCAGCCGTCACCTCCAGCGCTCCTACTCCACGACCGCCGTGCGTGAAGATCGGCAATGCAGGCACCGAGCATGTGGACCGCGGCTTTCCAGCAGCCTCCGGCCTCTCTACGGCGCTGTGGGGGGCGCGTTCGGCCTCCGGCTGCTGCGCTAACGCGCCATCCTTCGGATGGGAAATCCGCTCCGCCGGCGCACCAACTGCAGCATTGTTTCTGGGGAGACTCTTTAAGACCGGCTTCATGCGAAAAGGACCTCTTCGATTGTGATGGTCGATACTGACACCTCTTCCGCGTCGTCTGCGCCATCCATCAGCAGCACGGCATGACGTGAGCCTTGAGAGGCTGGTCGATCGACCAGAAGACAGCCCGTGCGATCTTGGTGACGCACTCTGATCGTCGGTGATGGACTCATTCTCTCGTTTCGGTGGACCGAAGAGTTCGGGCGCCTTTCCGCGCTCGGTGTGCCAGCGTCCGTCCCTGTGGATCGCAATTCCACCCGCGGAGCAATCGGACTTCGTTCGGGTTGAGCTCCAGGGGCACCCTCGCCATCAGCAGGGGAGCCGCGGACTTCGCTGCGAACTTTGCGAGCCAGCTGACGGGCGTGTGCATCGGTGAAGCTCTCCTGTGCTGCGCATATGGTCTCGACGGCGTTGGGCTGTTCACGCCAAGCCTGGTAGAGTTCGTACACAGCACGGATTGATGAGCCAGCAAGCTTCGATCGCAGGAACTCCGGCATACTCTGGACCGACGCGTAGCGAGACACCCAGTCCTTGGGCTTGCCGAGCTTGCGCGAGATGTCGGCCTGGCTATCGCCTAGCTCCAGACGGTTCGCGATGAATGCCGCAATCTCGGGGGCATTGAGGTCGTCGCGCTGGATATTCTCGATCATCTGAGCATATCGATCCGCAGGACCAATGCGACGAATGAATGCTGGAATTTCACGGAGCCCGGCACGCTTGGCAGCGCGATACCGTCTCGCGCCCATGACGATCACATACCGTCCTTCCTCGGTCGCCTGTCGCAGCACGATCGGTTGCAGCACGCCATGCTGAAGGACCGATTCCGCAAGCTCCTCGAGCTTCTGTTCGTCGAAGCTACGGCGAGGCTGATCCGGGTCTTCGTCAATACGGTCGATGGAGATCGAAATCGGTTGCCCGGTTGGGGCAGCACCATCTTCCGCGGTATCGATGAGTTGCTTAAAGCTGAGATCAAGCGCCATGTACCGGCTCGTCCATCTGCGCAACGATCTTGGCAAGAACCTCGCGGATTTCCCGACCCGCCTCCTGCGCAGAGCGGCGCTTCAGCTTCCAGACCGGCAGGCGTTCCGCGACGGCCTCAGCGTAGCCGTCCCTTGCAACGATCTGGCCCGGGAACACATATTTGCCGGCCTCGCGCAGGAGTTGCTCAAGATGCGTCCTTTGACGGGGCGACTTTGTGTTGAAGTTCGAGGGCAGCAACCCGAGGAACTTCGTATCCTGGCGGCCATAACGCCGCTGCACGCCAATCACGGTCTGCATCAGACCTTTGACACCCTTGATCGAATAGTCCTCCAGATAGATGGGGGCCAGCACGTGCGACGCCGCAACCAAACAGCCGACACTGCGCAGTCCAAGTGATGGCGGGGTATCGATTACGCAGGCATCGAACTGATCCGACGCGATAGCGAGATTCTCTTGCAGAGTGGTGATGGCGGCCGCATTGCTGCGATCGAGATCAGTCAGCGAGCTGTCGGCCGCCGCGAGCGTTAGGGCCTCGTCTTCCCGAGGCACGATCCGTATCCCCGGCTTGAACAAATCCGCGGCCAACGTTGAACCGGCATACTGCCTCAACGTATCCGACGCATTGCTCTGAGCATCAACGTCGATCACGAGAACGCGAAGCTTCGCTTCCGCCATGAACCAAGCCAAATGCACAGCAAGAGTCGTTTTGCCAACCCCGCCCTTTTGATTGTTGATGACAATGGTCTTCATCTCAAAATCCGGAATTGGTCTAGCGACGTTGGGGACATATCTTCGTCCATCGTTTCGGGGGTGTTGGTTTGAACCAACAGACGACTGCGAATCCGATACCGGAACCATCCCGAAATTCATCCGGCGAATCCCCTGCCAGAAGAGTCAGGTCAGCCCATACCCATCGAGGGAACAAATTCCGGGAAGCGAGACTGGAAATCGTGCTCGTTGCTGGACCACTGCTGTCGGCACGGTCGCGAGAGGATCGTCACGCGAATGCGCGGAGACCGCTTGCGGGCTCCGGGAGCGTCGCCGTGGCGGCGCGAGTAGAGCCGTCCCCGGAGGGGCTCGCCCAAGCGTCCCCTGCTGCAAGAGTGGCCTGCCGGACACGAACGATTCTATGCGACGGCTATCTGCATTGATGAGAATACATTCTACCTATCGCGAGCGAGAGTCGTGCCGCCGGCTCAAGCTCGTCCACGGCCGTCTGTTGCGATAAAGACGGCCGCAATTACAAGCCAAGCATTGCGACGCGCGCGCCCCGACAGCGAAGTCACTGTTGAGGAAAGGTTTAGTCCGTAAGGTGAGCGGCAATTTCCGGCGCAATTGACCCATCGATAATATGAATCGATCTGCCCGGTCGATTCATAAAACTCATTGGACGGCGCTCGCGAGTAAAGCAAGAATCCGCCCATGCCGAAATCGCAACCAGAACCGCTTCATCTGCGCCGCATCGAAGCCGGGCGCAATATGCGGCGGTTTTATGCGTTGTCCACGCAGCCCACCTTGTTCGGAGAAATGTCGCTGATCCGCAATTGGGGCCGGATCGGCACGAGTGGCAAGATCATGGTGCAGACCTTCGGTGGTTGTGCGGAGGCGGTCGAAGCGTTCGGACGGCTGGAGCGCGCCAAGCAAAGGCGTGGTTATGCCGCAGTCGACGAAAAACTGTCGCAGTCAGACAATTTCTCGGAGATTACGGCTCCGCCTGTGATGCCGGTTCTATCTGTTCCACAGCCCTGATGTCAGACGAGCAAAATCGAAACAAGACGGAGCTCGTCCCATGACGACTGCCAATGAGATCGCCGAAGAGATTGCAGCCGCGAACGACCTGACAAAGGCTCAGGCGAAAACCATGGTTGATAGCGTGTTCAAGGCGATCGCTGATGCGGCCGTAAGCGGAGCCGAGACGAGCCTTCCTGGGTTCGGCAAGTTCAAGGTCAAGGATATCCCCGCGCGTCAGGGCCGCAATCCGTCAACCGGCGCAACGATTGCGATCGCAGCTTCCAGGAAGCTGACTTTTGCGCCTGCCAAAGCCATCAAGGATGTCCTCAACGGAGCAGCGGACCCTAGCGACGCTGGATCATAAGACGCAGGACGAGGGGGCTTATGCCCCCTCCTCGGCTGCGAGCGCTTCGTCACGTTGACGGATGTGTTCGGCCAATTCGATTTCGAGCGCCTTGCGCTCCGCCGGCGTGAA
This sequence comes from Bradyrhizobium sp. 142, assembly GCF_023074015.1. Lineage (NCBI taxonomy): Bacteria > Pseudomonadati > Pseudomonadota > Alphaproteobacteria > Hyphomicrobiales > Nitrobacteraceae > Bradyrhizobium > Bradyrhizobium sp. 142. The sequence continues at coordinate 1,501 of NZ_JADPKQ010000104.1, read as the reverse complement.
TACGCATTCGCGCAGCTCGGCGCGCAATTCTTCAATGGTGTCGACGGTCATGATCGCATCTCCGGTCGAAGGAAGCAGGCCCCGCCTTGCGGCGGAGCCCACTGGCTGAGCTTCAGTCCCGGTTCGGCCGGGACCAGATCAGTTGGAGACCTTCGGCACCTTCGACCTCGGTCAGGGTGGCGTAGATCGGAGCGGGGAAGCTCGGATCGTCCAGCTTGACGGAGAGGTAGTCGCGCTCGGTGTCCTTGGCAGTCTTCTGCCAGGCCGCACCCAACTCGACGTTGCCCGAGTAGATGCGGAAGTGCGGTCCCTTGTCGGAAGGATTCTCGACGCGGATCAGCTTGGCCTTGACGTTGAGGTTGAGCGTCTTGATCGCGCCGGAGAAGCCATTGCCCGTGGAGGTGAAGGTGCCGATGGTAGCCATTGTCTCATTCCTTGTTTTCTCGGGTCGCGCCTATCGCGACCTCGATGGCGGTCGTGAGACCGGAGGCGATCGACCTGCACCCAAAGGGCCGAAATGAAATGGAGGGCGGCCGGCAGCGACTTTCTTGGACCGCGAGGAATGGCGCGCAGCGCCAGGGGAAGAAAGTCGAGGACGGACGTTGCAGGGACAAGATCGAGAGCCCGCGAAGCGGGATCGGCCTTCGGTCAGACCAGCCTCTATCGAGGACGCAGATGGGTGCGCCCGTCGCGAAAACACACGGAATGCGGACAGGCGGCCCTAGTCGGTTCGGCCATTCGCATCTCAGGGCAACCGGAGTCGCAGGAAAATTTAGTTCACCTTAAGCAGGCCACCTAAGCGCCGAGTCATCACCTGCAATGGAGCTTGTCGCTGTCAGCAACGTCGCGCACCTGTCGAAGTCGCCGTCGCAAGATCTGTAGCAAGGCTGGCGACGTACTCGCATGTGGACGCGGCCCGGCATCCGCAGCCGTGCAACCGACCGTGCGGCGAGGCGTCAAACAAATGCTGGAGACCGTGGACATGCCGGCCGCCGGTCCGAACGATTGAGCCAGCACGGGCGCTCGGACGAAGCTAGGCGTGCTGGTTGCAACGCCACAGCATTGGATAGGTTTGTGAGCACAATCGGCCTCTGCAGCAATCCGGCTGCCGGGCTCTATTTCGACTCGAACGTTATTTGGCCGGCGGCCGCAGCGGGCTTTCCGCCCACTTCCGGGCGGCGGGATCGCGCAGCGGATCGTCCTCGCAGACCAGGCAGACGTAGCGCGGCCGGCCGGGGGCGACATCGTCGGGCACGGCCGTCATCGGCTTCCCGCATTTTGGGCACAGCTTTCGGCTCAGGTAGAGCGGAGTCATGGTTTTTCCTGCCGGGACCAGCTTAGTTCCCGGTCCGCCGCGAGCACAGTAGATCGCCGAAAGTGTCCGTAGCTCGTGATCTGTCGCCTGTTTGTAGCTCGTGAAGTGTCGTGTTTTTGGTGCCCTGGAACAAAGGGGGCACGATGGGCACGGCATCCATTCACGAGGGTGTACGACGGATGCGGT
>NZ_JADPKQ010000385.1:0-11824 GCF_023074015.1 Bradyrhizobium sp. 142 | reverse complement strand
TTTCGGGCTCGCGCCGCGATGGCCGACACGCACAGTTCACATGCGCCGCGCGCCCGCACCTCGCCGGCGATGATCCGTAACGCGGCGAGTTCGCCAGTCGTGTGCCGGGCCGCGAGCGCCGGGGGCATTGGACCAGAGGCAGCCAAGGTCCGCCGTCGCTCTAGTGACCGAGCGCGATCCGGCGAGCGCTGATGGCGTTTCGGGGGGAAGATGGACGGTCGGCCCGGCGGGGCGTCGCTCCGCGGCCGGGAGCTAGCAGGCCTTCGCGGCGGCACGGGCGCGGCCGGGATGACCGTCCGCCCCTCGATCAGCGCCGACAGCGCCTCGGCCTCGGCCTCACTCACCTGGCCCGCCCCGAAGGCGCGCCACAGCAGCGCCGCCACCTCGGGCAGCGCGCCCCGGGGCGCAACCTCGACGGCGCGCCTAAGTTCTTCAGCGAACATGTCCCAGCCCTTGCGGGCCACGGCACAGCAGCGAGCATCGCCTTAGCGGGCGACACCCTTCCACAGAACGAGCAAGACCGTTGACGGGATTGGCGTCCCGTCTTGACCCCTAAGGGTGCTCGTGAGACTGTCGGGAGGTGTTTGATCCCCCGCCGGTCTCTATGAGATCGGTCCACGGCCTCTCAGGTTGGCGCCTGAGGGGCCGTTGCTTTTTCTACGTTGCCGTCGTGGCGGTTATCTCCTCGAACCGGCACGAGTCCGGCATTCGCCCACCATCCCCGTACCGACACAGGCAGTCAACACGGCTACGGTAAGCCCTCCCTCGACGGGGGTCTCGAAAGGGCGGTCAGATACCCTTTCGAAAGAGTTATGGACACACCCTCTCGTCCGTCTCATTCCGAGTGACCGAGGGGCTGTCATGAGCGAGGTGTCGAAGGGGGTTTCGTCCCGCATCATGACGTATGCGGAGATCGAGGAAGCATTCTCTCTGAAACCGGCTTCAGCTCGGCAGCTCGTGCGCCGACAGGGCTGGCGTAGGCTCCCCGGTAACGACGGTAGGACCCGGATAGAGATCCCTATCGAAGAGTTTGAGCGGGCTCTCAAGAGAGGTGTCGAAACCCCTCTCGATGAAAGCGAAATCGATGCTGAGCCTCCTGTCGAAGGCCCTCTCGAAAGGACCTTCGTTGCCTTCCTAACCGCCCATATCGAACGGCTCGAGCGGGCTCTCACAGAGGCGCAGCAAGCTCTGTCGCAGGCGGTAGCTGACAGGAGCGCCGAGACTGAGAAATCCGATCACTTAGTCGGGGAGGTCGCCGCTCTCGCTCGGCAACTCGCCCAGGTCGTTGAGGAGGCCGGGGGTCGCGAGCGCGAGCTGCAAGCGCGATTAGCATTGGCCGATGCCGCAGCGGCTCAATCACGGGTAGAGTTGAGTGCTTTGGAGAAGAGAGCCGAAGCGGAGACCGCCCAGGCCCGCGCCGAGCTGGAAGCCTGGAAAGCACGCCCATGGTGGCGTCGGCTCGCCGGCTGAACCGCAGTTGTGCACCAGTCCGGATCTGGGAGGCTGTAAGTTCGTAGATCGTCGTGGGTACGGGTGTCCGTCATGAACGAGAGATCGCGTCGCCCACCACAGGAGCCAGGGCGGCCGGGATCCTACTGCAAGCGGCGTGCGGTCTCTGGTACCGGCAGATCGCGGCGGGCGGCCTCGGGGGCTTCCTGGCGGTCCGTGACCCAGATTATCGCAGCGCGCTCGGCCGCGGTCACAACCCGCCCTGGGCCTGCTGCACGGGCTTCCGAGATCAGGGCCTCCAGGGCCGATCTCAGCTCATCTGTGAAGGCGTCGTCGTTCACCCGGTTTGGACCTTTGGTATTTCGTCTACGCCAACTCGGGGTCATCGCAGAGGATGTTCGAAAACGTACGCTAAGCGCCCATACCTATGCAGATTGACAGCGCGGAGACGAACGTTCTCTCTCCGCCTCGTGTCCCGAGATCTCGCCTGCTTGCTTACCAGCATGAGCCGCTGCTGCACGCTAAGTTTTTAGGAAGCCAAGATCATAAATCATCGGTGCTAGCTTCGATGTCAGCGTCTCGTAGGTTGAGTCAAAGACAGCAAATTCGGTTTCGATTTTGTCTTTCTGTTCCTCGCGTCGACCAAGAGCGGATCGGATCTGATACCATCCAACATCGGGGCGATTGAGTTTGAGGCTTTGACGAACGCTATATACATCGGTGATGGAGAAATACGTTTGCCAAAGGATTTTACCTGCTCGTAAGACTGCGGAAGCCTCAACCGAAAACTTCTTTTTATGTAGGTATTGAACCATAAAATCTGATTCAAATCGGTCAGGTGCATTAACTTCAGCCTCGGTGAACGGAATAAAGTGATTGACCAGACTCCATTGGCGACCATTCCACTCCAATCCGTTCGCGCCAGCCGTCAGATTTTGTGTGCTGAACAACATCCAGACTAAGCAGTCCATCTTAAATTCTTCAGTAAGAGGCTCATCAGGCTGTAAGAACTGATCCCGATCATTGAGCCACGACGGCTTAACTAGACGCCGTACCGCAAACACAACTGCCGATTTCCAGAGATTTTCCTTGGTGACGAAAAAACCGCCTGCGCTACAGTACCCTGATGATAGCAAGGCGGTAAGATTTGCGTGTTGAACATCACCACCGGGCGCAATCATTCCGCCGATCGCTCCGTCTGCCCATTTAGTGCCACGCACATCTTTAATACTAGTCGTTGGCACGAGCGCGCCTTTCAAGGGCAGGGCGTCATCCTTATTAGACCTTGCCCGCTTAATCCAATTGCTCAGAAATCGCTCACTTGGTAGATTATAGAATTGCTTTTCGCCAATTGCTTCGCCTTTTTTATTAAGAACCTCCGCAACTATGTTTGTAATTGGTGTCTTCTTTTTTGCGGAATTATCGGTTTCCCAAATAAGGAAGCCAATAGGGAAATTCCCATTTAGACCATCGAATGCTTTGCTAGGCACCAAGAAACCGCCGAGATAAGATGCATTCCAAAACGACCTGAATGGCTCAAAATTTGGAGCATTTACATATTTCAAGGTACTGAACATAGCCAAGGTAGCGTTTGGTATCTCTTTGGCGATCCGCACTAGAAATTGCACGAATAGTTCGCGCGAAGCGTATCCAAAATCACTGATCGTTTTAGCAATCTGCGTCTTTGAAACGCTTTTTTTGCTCTCTGAATTTTTCCCACGAGAACTTGTGATGTTATCTATGTTTGCAGCTTCTGCATATGGCGGATTGATAAGTATCAGGATCTTTCGACCTTCGGCGATTGCCTGCCGCAGAGCGGGCGGCACTTTGTTGGTGAGGCTATAGTCAATTCTGCCATCAGCCGTAATGTCATCATTGAGATAATCATATTGAAACCGAGTGGCGGAAACGCAGGTTCTAGTAGCTTTCATAACATCGACGTCAGCTTGATCTAATGTACTCATAAAAACGTTTCGCGGGTTGGAATGCTTGGTTTCCAAGTTCCCAACGCCGCAGCACATGTCCCAAACTATGTAGTTCTTCTGCCAGTTCTTCCCAAGAACGTCGGCTAACTTATCGTAGGCTTTATCAACCACGTGGAGTGGAGTATAGAAAGCGCCCTTGAAGCTACGCTCGTCTAGCGGGATTAGGGAGTCGCGACGCTCTAATAAGTAATTGCGATACTCCTCATCTGGTGGGCGGTGATAAATTGACCAGAACTGACGGTAACCCTCACGATTACCTAGTTTATAAAGTTTACCGTCGAGGGAAAATACGGGCGCTTCTCCTTGATGGAGAAGTTCGGCCGGCAAGTTTTCATGAGTCGCCTTGGTTCCGTCATGCATGATGTCGGCGAAAAAGAGAAGGGCATATTTATCTACCGGAGCACCGCCGATTTCCCGACCGATCATCTCGACCCATTTATCGAAAACTTGCTTCAAATTATCTGGCGTGATCGAAATGCGGATAATATCGCCCTTTGTCAGAGCGGCTTTTACAGTACTGATGAATTCATCTTCGTGCGTCGCTATCCTGAACGAGACCATCCTTGTTCCAATGAACGCGGATACTTGGTCGAGCGCCTCCTTCGGGAATTTAGTAGCCGACTTGCCCCATTTTATCGTCTTCTTTTTCAAAAATGGAATAACATCAGCGGTCTTCATCAGAGCCGCCTTCTCAGTATCCATTACTGCCAGGAACGGTGGTAACTCGTCCCCTTTATTCAACCCATCCTGCACATAATGCAGAAGCTGGGTGAACATCTTATAACTTGAGTCCTTGCCGTGATGTTTAGCCTCGAACCACATTTCCTTCGTACGAATATCAATTAGCCCTTTGGTATATTTCTTCAAGCCTAACGCCTGAATGTAAACATCTTTGACGTCTTCCTCGCTGCGGACATCTTGTAGTTTTTTGTACAGAGACATTATGTTCCCGCTGGACCATGCCCGATGCACGGTAGACATCGCCGTTCGCATATGCCGTGGCAAGCGCTGTGGCAGCGTCGTGAATATCCTCACCCATGGGGTTCTCGTAGTCGAGGGCGGCGGAGACAACGCCTACTGGACACGCGTCCTCGTCACGTAGAAGGGGACCCAAAACTCAGTTCGAAACCACGAGGCGTAGGCCCTGGCGCGGGAGATACGCGCGCTCAACGTCGGCTTCGTTCGCAGCCAGAAGGCGCGCCAAGTCAGACAAGCTGTATCCAAGCTCGTTGCAGTGATACTTGATGATATCTCTAAGGCGCCAAGGTTCTTCTACCTGTATTTCGTATGGCTCACCCTCGTTGAAAGATTTATTATACTGAACATTCATGTTTTTGTACTGAGAATCAGTAATTAATTTTAGGTCGTAAGTTCTTTTAATCAAGCTTTTTATAGAGACCTTCCAGTACGCTTTCACTCTACCGAGAGCAGTAATCTTAGGAGATATCAAATATGATTTGATATCCGAGGCAGGCATGAGGAAAGCCGCAGCGAAGCGGTGCGCCTCCTCTTCCATCTTCTGATCGTCGTCAGGCACGGTGTGCATAACGATGTGTCCAAGCTCGTGCGCGAGCGAGAAACGGAAGCGGTCCCCGGCAACATCCTTGTTCATGAAGAAGAGCGGTGGCATGCCCTCCGAACGGAAGCTGATGCCGTCCAGAAGCTTGGTGTGGAAGCTCGTCATGATGACGATGCCGCCCGCCTGCTCAATCGTATCAACCACGCAGGCGACCGGCCCACGCGGCAGCATCCAGTACGCGCGCAGCCGCTCGGCGACCTTCTCTGGCGTGAGGCCGCTCTCGTCCAGGTCGATCTGAGGGATCGGCTTGGCGACTTCCAGGTCGTAGGAGCGCAAGAGCCTCGCCACGTGCTGACGCCGGATGTTGATGACCGCACCGATCCGCGCGAGTGGCTTCGCGCCGAGCTTCGTGCGCTTGCGGTAGTGAAAGGCGGGGAACCCGATCGCGCGCTCGCGCTGATGGAAGAAGGCTGTAGGGAAGCGGAGTGCCTTCGCGAGGTTGCCCAGCACCTCGTCGGAGGGTTGGCCGATCAGGCCGTGTTCGAGCTTCGAGATGAGCGCCTGCGTGACAGACGCCTCTCTCGCCAGATCAGCCTGGGTCATCTCGCGCGCCTCACGCGCGAGTCTCAGCATGTCAGCGTTGAAGACCGCGTCGGTCACTTAGCGTCCTCGTCTCGCACGCGCCGCCTCAAAGTCGGTCCGACCAGTGTCAGGGATCCGCTCCGGCGTGATGTCCACCCACGCAGCCTGGGCTTCCGTAGCGGTGACCTGCGCCGTCCAGATCACGTCCTTGCCGATCTGCCTGACAATCATCACCCGCTCGATCGCGGCCCCGGCGGCATCCATTTGGTAGCCCGCATACAGACGCACGGCCGCCTCGGGCAGATCGAGGAGGGGCATCTCGTCGTCATAATCCTGCTGTTGCAGGGTCTGGTAGTTAGCGTGTTGGCCTAACCCGTTCACCTTCTTGACCCGGATCAGCGCCTGATCCCGGTAGTTGAGCAGGTGAAGCCCCCGGCGATCCAGGAAGTTCACCCCAGGCGTGCCGTCGAAGCGGTCCATCAGCGCTCGTTCGGCGTGGTCGTAGATGCAGCACGCGGCAGCGCGATCACTGTGCTGCGCACGAACCGCATCCGAGTACCCGTCACCGTTGTAGGTGGCGACCGCCTCGTACAAGGCGTCGTGGATGCCGAGCAGCAGGGGCTCGATGATCGCCATCTGGCGCGACTGGTCTTCTTCCACGTCCATAAGGCCCTCTCCATCCGGCAGCACGTCGCGCCCTTGGAAGGATATGGCGGAAAATATAACCGTTTCAATAACCGAGCCGCAACTCCTTGTCGGGCCTTACGCTTTGGACTCCTGGGCGTCCCAGACGAGAGCCCTGGAAGCGCTACAATCCGATCTCGACAGCGAGATTGTCGGCGAACAGGGCCCCCTCACGGACGTACCGGCGCAGGGTGCTGAGCGAGGCGTGACGGGTCTGGTGAGCGATCCGGATCTCGCCAACCCCGGCATGGGCGGCCGAGGTCGCGAACCCCGCCCGCATGGAGTGGCCCGCATAGGCCGCCGCGTCGAGCCCGGCGGCGCCAGCGCGGCGCTGGACGATCAGCGCGACGGCGTTGCCGGACAGCCGCCCGCCGAGGCGGCCGTGACGGTCGACGGCGCGGAACGCCGCCCCCTCGGCGATCCCGGTCGCGGCAAGCCACGCCGTGTAGGCGGCGGCCGGACACGTCGCCTGTCCCGTGCGCCCGACCGCGAGCACCGCGCCGCGACCCTCGGCGTCGGTCTTGCTGCGCCGGATCGTGACCCGCAGGCCCTCGGGCAGGACGGCGATGTCGGCCACGTCGAGGGCGGCCAGCTCGGAGCGCCGCAACGCGGCGGCGGTGCCGACCAGGAGCAGGGCGCGGTCGCGCCGGTCGGCGAGGCCGTCGCCGAGCCCGGCGAGCACCTGCTTCAGGCGCGGCACGGTCAGGGCCTCGGCGCGGCGCTGGGCGGAGCCGCGCTCGCGCCGGAGGCCCGCCAGCACGTCGGCCACGGCCGGGTGGCGCACGTCGAGGCCGAGCCCGGCCCGGCGGTGCCGGGCGGCGAGGCTGCTCACCCGCCGGGCGAGGGTCGCGAGCGACAGCCGGTCGGCGCAGTCGGCGAGGTAGAGCCCGACCACGGCCGGGGCGGCGGGCAGCGGTTCGAGGCCGCGGGCGGCGCACCACCCCGCGAATTCCCGCCAGTCGGCCTCGTAGGCGCGGAGCGTGTTAGCGGCGCGCGCCTGCCGAGCGAGTCCGGCGGCGCGGGCGGCGACCGCTTCCAAGTCGAGCGCGGGGCCGATTGCGGTCTCTGCGACAGGGGTAGGAAGGGTGGTCACGGGGAACCCACGTCGTTGGAGGTTTCGGTCGCCAGCAGGTTCTGGATGAGCGTTCGGTGCGTGTGGTTGATTGAGAGGGTCCAGTCGATCTCGCACAGGAGGCGCTCGGCGCAGGTCCGCGCCTTCGTGCCGGGGTCGAGGCCGTGGAGGAGGTGAACTTGCCGTTCGCGCCGCCGCTCAGTCTCGGCGATCTCCCGATCTGCGTCCGCGAGCGCGTCATCGAGGAGCGATGAGGCCGGGACGGGCGCGACGGTCATCCCTGACCCCTCAGGTCCTGGAGCTGGAGTCGGGCCTCAAGGACAAGGCGTAGTTTCGCGTCGGCGAGATCGAGCAGATCCTGGGCGCTCGCCGGGAGGTCGGGGCGTTCCAGGGCCTCCTTCAGCACCCGCTGTTCCTGACGCAGGCCGTCCAGGGTGCGCATGTCCTCCGACATCAGCCGGTCCTGCTCGGCGGTGTCGGCCCCATCCCGGATTAGGGCGAGGAGCCCAGCAGTCCGCGCGGCCGAGCGCATCTCGATCGCGGCGATCTCCCGGCGCACGTCCCGGAGCATCTGCTCCAACAGCGCCACCATGACCGACTCCGTCTTGACCTCCGATAAGCGTCATTATCACAGCCCAGAAGACGCCACCCCGCGGCTGCCCACACCCTAGGCAGCTCCTTCACGAAACTGTGAATTGCCGCCAATTCGGGCTTTGGCGAGCCGCCAAATTCCATTAGGTTACTTTTAAGAATGTATTCACATGTGGCCAGTGAAGTCCATCGACTTCACTGGGGTGGCGAATGCCCCTCCACATGTGACGGGTCTCTCCCGTCTTTATGATGTCGTTCTTGCTCCTTGTAGCAGTATTTCTCAGCTTTTTCAAGATACTGTCTGCCGGTCCGGCCCACTTATCCAATGGTCTCCGCTCTGTACTTTCGGCAAAGAGCGATATTCATAGACGGCCTCGCAACTGGAAATGCCGGGGCCTCACATGTCCAACTCCAATCAGAACGAAGACCGCAAAGATCAGAATGCCTCCGCTGCGCCGGAAGCTTCAAACCCGCTGCGCCCTCATGATTGTCGATATCTCGTACAGGTCAGGAGAGCCGGTCACCTTTCATGGGAGTGCCGCAAGGAGAATGCCCTTCTTCTGAGTACCGCGACGTACGTTGCGGGCGTCCCCGTTCCGGAAGACGTGCGGATCGAACTCTGGGAATGCGAGATCGAGGATTTCGAGATCGATACCTGGGACCGCGTGCGGCTCCTCAAGCGTGACAACAAGGAAATCACGCCCGAGGACGAACGCGCGTTTGAGCGGATCCGGGTGCGCGTTGACCGGTGTCTGACCTGTCGGTGCAAGGTCCCACCGAACGTCGATGACGGGCCGAATTTCGACCGTACCATCGGCGATCTCATCATCGACGCGCGCGCCAAGAAAGACGCGGAGGCCAAGCCCGCTCCCGTCGTTCCTCAGCCGGCTCCGGCTCCGGTGCCGCCGAACCTCACCCCGAAGGCCGAACAGAAGCGCAAGCCCAAGTCCCGCAAGCCGGTTCGGAACGATGGGTGGGGCAGGGACTAGCGCGCCGGCCCGTGGATCGGCCGCTCAGCGGCCGATCCCACGTCCACGATCTCGCCGCATCACGGCGCGGACCCTCAGTAACTCCTGTTCGATACGATGGCGCTCAATCTCCTCTCGACGCAGGTCGCGCTCACGTGCCGAGGCCTGCTCACCATCTCCCAAAGCCAAGCGCCGCTCAGCTTGTTCGTGCCTCAACGCGCGCTGTCGTTCCTGTGCCTTGATGCGCTCATCGGGAGTCAGGCGCTCCCCTTCGCCGCGTGCCAAGCGACCCACCGACACCGCGAGGTTGGTATCCCGCAGCGAGGCCATGGCACCTTCGCTCAAGCTTTGACGCAGGCGGTCGCCGAGTTGCAACCGAAACTGCGCGGCCTTTCGGAGCAGCGTGCGCAGGGTCGCGGTCAGCGTTTGTCGGCGGGCACGCTCAATCCGGAGCGCGTCTACGGCCTCGCCTTGGTCGGTCTGAATGCCAGCGCGGGTTCGGAGGTGGTGTCCCCGCCCGAGCTTCGGCTCCGGCTTCCGATCAAGCACGAAAACCGCTGCGTCGGCTTCGTCCGCCTTCTCCGTGTCACCGCTGGCGCGCGCATCGGCAGCCTCAGCCTTGGCGTCCTCGCATTGTGCCGCGAGCGAGAGGTGGCTGACCCGCGTCGGCGCTCCGGCACGCTCGAGCGCTTCGTTCAGATGCGAAGCCCACGCTTCACGGAGATGCAACAGGGTGTCTCGAGCGTCGAGAGCTTTTTCCTTGCCTTCGAACCCATCGGGACCGACGCGACGAGTCGAGATCAGCACGTGAGCGTGCGGATTGCCGCCGTCCGGATCGTCTTTTCCCGTCCGTCCGTCGTGGTGCGCGATGTCCGCGACAAGACCGAGCGCGACAATCTCCCGCTCGACGAACGCGCGGACCAGCCGGACGCGATCCTCGACGCTCAGCTCGCGCGGCAACGAGAGTACGGCCTCTTTCGCGAGCCTACTGTCGACCCGGCGTTCGCTCGCCTCCACCATCTGCCAGAGCTTCTGGCGATCCGTGCGAGCCCATGCCGGTGCGCTTGGGGGAGCGAGGAGTTCGCGCGACGAGACGCCCTTGCGCCGCCTGTAGTCGAAGACTTGGCCGCGGCGGGCGCAGACCATCCGGGTGCCGGAGCGATAGGCGGCTGCGGCGACGGCCGAACGCCCGCCGGAGCGGCCGATCACCTTCAGCTCGAAGCGGTACAGCGCCATCCCGTCACCGCGCCCTGTGCGCACATACGTGGTCCAGCGGCCCGACGCTGGCTCGGTTTCAGGGTGAGGAACCCTGACGTCCGGCGCCTAAGCGCCGGACTGGGGGGAAGCCGTCCGGCGGGGCGCAGCCCCTGAGGACCGCGGGTGTCGGACGCAGTCCGAGACGTAACCGCGCCCTTCGGGACTCAACCCTAGCTTTGCCCGCCCCTCGAATGCAACTCTCAAAAAGCGAGCTTCGAACATGGACACGACCGAGACCAAGCCGAAGCGCATCAAGCGCACCCCGGAACAGAGGCTGACGGCGCTTGCCGCTGAGACCGCACGTGTGGAGGCAGAAATCCAAGCCAGGGATGAACGGGAGGCGAAGGTCGTCGGCGCTGTTGTGATCCGATGGGCCTACGACAGCCCTGCCAATGCCAAGCAGCTGGTCTCGATCATCGACAACGACGGTCTTCCGGATGTGGACCTCCGAAGGGTCACCGACCTTCTCGGCCGCCTGCACATCTTCTCCATGAGACAGGATCCTGTTCCGCCCACCGAGACGGAGCACTCGTAGGACCCTGCCGACAATGGACGGCGCGAACTCAACCGACCCCGTCATTGAGTTGCTCGACACGCTCAAGGCAGTCCGCCGCGACGTGGACCGACTCGGGCAGGACATGCAGGGGACGCTCAAGGCCGCACAGGCGGCCGAGATGGCGGCTGCAAAACCTCGTACCCTCACCCTCGACGTGTCGGCCCTCGGGCCGGCCTTCGGAACGCTGTCCGACCGCGTCGCGTCGTTGGACACGACGGTCTCCGCGCTCGGGGCCGACCGACTGCGCAGCGAGGTCGTGGCCGCGCTGCACGACGCGCGCGGTGAGATCGACGCAGCGACGCACGGGGTTCGACAGGCAACGGCTCGGCTGACACTTCGCCTCACCGCAGTTCTGAGCCTCGTCGTGCTGGGCGCCACCGGCGCACAGTTTGCCGGCGTCGCCGCGTCTACCTTCTGGGGTCAGGCGGAACGCGCCCGCCTCGCCGCCGAAGTCGAGCGCCTGCGCGTCGCATTGCCGACGCTCCAGGCGCGGGCCGAGGACTGGCAACGCCGCGCAGGCCGCGTGGTGCTGACGAACTGCCAGTCCGATGACAGGCGCACGCGCCTGTGCGTCCGCATCGACCTGAGCGCGCCGCGGTTCGGCCCGCGTGGCGAGTACGCCGTGCTCGACGGCTACTGAGTGCGCAGCGGGCCGTTCGGAATGACGATCGGGTGCATGAGCCTACCGCATGGATGGCACTCGCCGTGACGGACCCGGTCCGGAATCGGAAGGTGGCCTTGCCCTCGCCCGACCCTGCCTCCCGGCAGCTCTTTGCGACGTTTCCGCTGGCCGCTGACCGCTCCAAGATTGCGCTTTCTGAGATCCTCTGTCCGTGGGCTCGAGTTTTTTGAAGGCACCCCCCCCGGTTCGGCCGCCCTTCGCGATCCAAGCCCGCCAAGCGGCATCCACGATGGTGATGCGGTTGGGATCATTGCGCCGGCCGAGAAGGCGGCGCTCCTCGACGTGGAGAAGCCCGGAACGGGCAGCCGTCCGGATCGCGTTGCGTGCCGTCGAGGCCGACACCCCGGCTCGCGCCGCGATGGCCGACACGCACAGTTCACATGCGGCGCGCGCCCGCACCTCGTCGGCGATGATCCGTAACGCGGCGAGTTCGCCAGTCGTGTGCCGGGCCGCGAGCGCCGGGGGCATTGGACCAGAGG
>NZ_JADPKQ010000388.1:0-11935 GCF_023074015.1 Bradyrhizobium sp. 142 | reverse complement strand
GCGTTGTTCGGCTCCTGCTCGAACTTCACCAGCTGGTTGTCCACGGTGTCCAGGCTCTCGCTGGTCTCCGTCAGAAACTCCCGCAACAGATCATCCATGAAAACAGGCCTTCATACAGGGAGGGCGCGCACGCCGCGTGATGCGCCTTTCAGAATGGGGCCAGCTTCACTGCAAAGCGTTTAATATTGGTTGAGTATGTGCAAAAGAACGGAACCAACAAAGAGATAAGGCGCTCCGGACAAGCCGAAGCGCCTCGTAAAGATTCGATTAACGTCTTAAGAGCGGCGGCGCGTTTACGAAGCGGTAACGGTGATGGCTTCGCCTTCCGGCGCGAGCCGCACAGTGAGCCCGCAGGCCTGCGCCAGGAGCCGCGTATAATAAGGCTGGATCGCGTGCGCATCTGCAGCAGGCCCGCGCTCGCCGCTCAGGAGCTCGGCGATGTTCTGCGGCAGCCGCGCATTGTGGCCTTTCGCCGTGATGCGAAAGCTCATGGTTTCACCCTCGCCGATCGGATCGATCGTTAGCATGCCGCCTCGCGGAATCGTGTGCTGGGCGACGACCAGCATGTTGAGCAGCAGCTTGACGCGATTCTTCGGCAGCAGCAGCCGCGGCAAATTCCAGGTGATCGTGCACTTGCCGTCCTCGATGTGGCCGCGCGCCATGGTCTGCGCATCGCCGAGGTCGATCTGCGCACCGGAGGAGCCGGCTGCGCCGAAGGCGAGACGGCAGAACTGAAGGCGGGCGGAGGCCGTCTTGGCGCTCTTGCGAATCAGGTCGAGCGCGAACTCGCGGTCCTCGGGCTTGGGATCGTCGTCCAGCACCTCGAGTCCGTTGACGATGGCGCCGACAGGGCTGATGAGATCATGGCAAACCCGCGAGCACAGCAGCGCCGCGAGTTCGAGCATATCGGGAGCGGTAACAGTAGCGGGTGACGAAGCGTCAGACATAAAGGGGTCCTGGAGGGTTCCTGGAATTGCACGGTGCGGACGCGGCGAATCACGCATGCTTGACGAATGGCCGCGGTTCTAACATTCGCAAGCCGGTCGCAGCTAGCTTGCGATAGGTTCGAAGCGGCAATAAGCCCAGGGCGCATCAATAGCGATCCGGTGGCGAATCAACCGAAAGAGGCGAGACTTGCCGATGAATGAGGCATGCAGGTGAGGATCATCGACGGCAAAGCCGCCTCCCACTTGATGGAGCCGCTGACGGCGCTGGTGGTGAAGGCGGGCGAAGCAATCCTCGCGGTCGACCGGGCGGCGATGCGGGTCGACGGCAAGCAGGACGGCTCGCCGGTCACCGAGGCCGACCTCGCCGCCGACCGCATCATCGCGGATGGCCTAGCCCGGCTTGCAGGCGACGTGCCGACGCTCTCCGAGGAGCGGACCCAGCTCGCTTGCCCGCCGTTTCGCGACAGCTTCTTCCTGATCGATCCCCTCGACGGCACCAAGGAGTTCGTCGCCGGCCGCGACGAGTTCACCGTCAACCTCGCCCTGGTGACCCGCGGCGTGCCGCTGCTCGGCATCGTCGCCGCGCCCGCACTCGGACTGCTCTGGCGCGGCATCGTCGGCCACGGCGCCGAGCGGGTGGCATTTGACGGCGCTGCCATCGGCGCCGCCGAACCGATCCATACCCGCATGCTGCCGAAACCGGGCGATCCCTGGATCGCGGCGGTGAGCCGCTCGCACGGCGATCCAAGGAGCGAGGCGTTCATCGACGGCCGCCCCAATGCGGTGCGAAAGACGGTCGGCTCTGCCGTGAAGTTCGGCCGCATCGCGGAGGGCAGCGCCGACATCTATCCCCGTTTCGGGCCGACGTCGGAATGGGACGTCGGAGCGGGCTGCGCGGTCGTGACCGCGGCCGGCGGCAAGGTGACCGACGGCAAGGGTGGCGAGCTCAAATTCGGCGAACGCGGCGATACCGGTTTCATCATCCCGGAGTTCATCGCGTGGGGCGACCCGCAGGCAGCAGGACTCTCAAGACTCTGACGTCGCAAGACCTACTGGCTGAGCTTGTCCTGCATTGCCGGCCAGCGCTTGCCCACTTCATAGAGAAAGCGCTCCGGATTGGCAGCGAAGGCGTCGCGATTGGCTTCGCGGCTGAACAGGTAAAGCCGCTGCGCCGCGATCACGAAGAAGCGGGGATTGCCGGCGTTGGCCACGCCGCGAGCGATATCGGCCGGATCATAACCGCCGAATTGCGGGCCGTAGATCTCGGGGTGGGCCAGGAAGGAGGCCCGGTTGCCCTCGTTCCGAAAGCGCCAGACCGCCCCCCAGAGGTTGGCTTCGAACTCCGCCGTGCCCGGCTTGGCGCCGCCGTCGACGAAATAGGCCACGGAGTCGAAGCCCTCGATGGCCACGCCGCTGAAGCGATTGACGACGATCCGCTCGGTGGTGGCCGCTTCTGCCGACACCACGGCGAAGGCGATCCAAATGCCCGTTAGCAGGCAGACCAGACGGCTGATCAAGGCGATTCCGGGGCGCAAAGGGCTATCTTCCTGCCGTTGTGCCGTCATAGTTGCTGCGGATAACATCCGAGTCGAGGGGACATTCGGCGCAACCTAGGGCCGTGCCTGTTGGCGTCAGGTTAAGGAAGCGACCGGATTCGATACCAGGGGTTCTTTTATGACTTTCGCATCACGCCTTGCTGCGGTCGCGCTTGCCGCGCTGGTTGGCTGGATCGCCCCGGCTTCAGCCCAGCAGGCGCCGCCGCCCGACCTGCCGCCGCCGCAGCGGAGCCCGACTCCCAACACCTATGGGCCGGACGAACTCGTGAACGCCGGCCACCGCTTCTTCGGCAACGTCTCGCGCGGGCTCGCCTCGATCATCGAGAAGGCAGTCAGCCAGTGGGGTCTGCCGAACGGCTATATCCTGGGCGAGGAAGGCTCCGGCGCCTTCGTCGCCGGCCTGCGCTACGGCGAAGGCACGCTTTACACCAAGAACGCCGGCGACCTGCGCGTCTACTGGCAAGGCCCCTCGCTTGGCTTCGACTGGGGCGGCGACGGCGCGCGGACCATGACGCTGGTCTATAACCTGCCCGCCACCAATGCGATCTACCAGCGCTTCGTCGGCCTCGACGGGTCGGCCTATATCATCGGCGGCTTTGGCATGACGGCGCTCACCGCCAACAACATCGTGCTGGTGCCGATCCGCTCGGGCATCGGCCTGCGGCTGGGAGCCAATATCGGCTACCTCAAATATACCCCGCGCGCGACCTGGAACCCGTTCTAGGTCTTCTCCCTCCGTCAGGTTACGGATCAAGGTTAACGACAGAGCGGGGCTGGCTTTTTGCCGGCCCGCCATGGCATGGTCGTTGGTAAATTTTTCCTTAACTGTGGGAGTTCTGGACGATGGTCGAACCGATCATGTACCTGGCGATCGGTTTCCTGCTTTCGATGCTGTGCGGGCTTGCGATCGTGCCGCTGGTGCATAACCGCGCGGTGCGCCTGACCACGCGGCGGCTGGAGGCTGCGACGCCGTTGTCGATGGCGGAGATCCAGGCCGACAAGGACCAGCTCCGCGCCGAATTCGCCATGTCGGCGCGGCGGCTCGAGATGAGTGTCGACCAGCTCAAGAACAAGACCACGAGCCAGCTCGCCGAGCTCGGCAAGAAGAGCGACGCCATCAACCGCATGAAGATCGAGTTAGGGGAGAAGAACGCCACGATCTTCGCACTCGAGGCGCGCGAGAAGGCGGTGAAGGAGCAACTGCGCGCCACCGAGGAAGAGTTCAACGCCAAGACCGAGGCGTTGCGCGGCGCCGAACAGGCCCTGAGCGCCAAGCAGGGCGAACTCGCGAAAATCAATTCCGAGCTGTCCGACCGTTCGATGATGGCGGAGAGCCGCCAGGTCGAACTCCTCGCGGTGCGCGCGCAGATCGAGGAGTTGAAGAATCGCGTCGGCGACGCCGAGAAGGAGTTTGCCGCGACGCAGGCGCGACTGGCGCAGGAGCGCACCGAATCCGAGACCGCCTCGCGCGAACTTGCCGATGCGCGCGGCCGTGTCGAGAATCTGAGCCAGCGTGTCACTGAGCTCGATCGCCAGCTCATCGTGCAGGTCAAGGAGGCCGAGATGCTGTCCAGCCGCGTCGCCGACCTCGAAGGACGCCTCGCTACCCAAGGCAAGCTGCTCGCCGAGCGCGACTATGAGAACAACCAGCTCCGCCAGGCCAATGACGGCAATGAGCGCACCATCAAGGAATTGCGCGTCGAGATCGCCGCGCTGAGCGGCGGCAAGTCCTCGGCCGCGATCGAAGCGCTCCGCGCGGAGAAGGCCGCGCTGGAGGAGCAGCTCAAGAGCGCACGCGACGAGCGCGCCAAGCTCCAGCGCGACATCAACGCGATCCAGCAGCAGGCGGAAAGCTCCTGGGCGACCGAGCGCATGGAGAATGCATTGCTGCGCGAGCGCATCAACGACATCGCCGCCGAGGTAGCCAAACTCGCGATGCAGCTCGAAGGCCCGAACTCACCGATCGAGGCGCTGCTTGCGGCCGAGGCGGGCCAGCCTCCGAAGCAGGTCTCGCGGCCGGCCAATGGCACCGTGGCAAATGGCGCGGCCGCAGGCACCCTCCCCGAGGGCGGCGGAACGCTCGCCGAGCGCATCCGCGCGCTCCAGGCCCACGCCTCCCGCGCCCGCCAGCAGGGCGCGTGAGCAGGCCCAAATCCGGTTTCCCCTTGCGAATCGCGTGAGCTGCGCAAGGTTTTGCAGCCTCAGGGCGCCGCAAAACTTGACACAAGTGGCCCGCACTTCTAAATCGCGGGCTCCGAGTGCCGGCCGGCCGCAAGGTCCGGCCGCCTGCATGATGGTCCCGGGCGCATAGCTCAGCGGGAGAGCGTTCCCTTCACACGGGAGAGGTCCAAGGTTCGATCCCTTGTGCGCCCACCATTTACCCCGTGGAATCAGCCACTTAGCGACGCGGCTCTTCAAGTATGTGCCCCAAAAAAGCTGGGGCACAACAGGGGCACCGAGCAATGATGGTGCGAGGTCTCGGAGGGCTCGGCTGCTCATCGTGCGACCGTCCGATGTTCTCGCCACCCAATCGGTGTAGGCGGCCTCGTTTGTCTGGATGCGCTCTTGTCTGCGACGTTCCTGCACTGTTTCTCTCTGCCTAAAGTCCTTCTCAGCCGGTGAGCGATCACTCTGCCGAGCAGCAGGACTTCGGCTGCGCGCCTAAAGAAAATCCCGCCAGCCACATAGGGCTGACCGGTTCTCGTTTGCCAGTGCGTATCCGCGGTACTCGTCACCATCCGCGATGGCACATCGTGCAGCCATAACGGTTGACGTAGGCCCCCGATGTGCACGCCACCGGGATTTTAGTTACGCAACTATCTTATAACTATGAAGAATTCCACTCGTCTTTGACCGCGAGTGTTGCAGCCGGCTACAGCAACGTAGAGGCGAACGACGTACTCTTAATCGGGCACGGAGCCAAACGCATCCGATTCATTGAACTCGTATTTCTGGGGAGACACTCGCATGAAAAGGCTTTTAGCGGCTGTGGCCGGAACAATAACTCTGGGGCTGGTCGCTCCCGCCAGTGCGGCGGATCTGGCCGCGCGGCCATATACGAAGGCGCCTCCGATGGTTGCTGCTGTTTACGACTGGAGCGGCTTTTACATCGGCATCAACGGCGGCGGCGGTTCAAGCCGCAA
Source organism: Bradyrhizobium sp. 142 (assembly GCF_023074015.1). Taxonomy (NCBI): domain Bacteria; kingdom Pseudomonadati; phylum Pseudomonadota; class Alphaproteobacteria; order Hyphomicrobiales; family Nitrobacteraceae; genus Bradyrhizobium; species Bradyrhizobium sp. 142. Next base: position 6,289 of record NZ_JADPKQ010000388.1, on the reverse strand, counting down.
GTGCTGGGATTTTGTGGATGCAGCCGGCATTTTCGGTGTCCAGGCGCTCTGGTGGGCGAGGGTTGCCACAATGCTGTCGGGGGCACGATCGGTGGTCAGATTGGCTATCGCTGGCAGACGGCAAATTGGGTGTTCGGTTTCGAAGGCCAAGGCAACTGGGCTGACTTCAGAGGCGACAACACGAGCTTGGCGTTTGGCACTGATCGCAATCGCTCTCGCATCGACTCTTTTGGTCTGATTACCGGGCAGGTCGGTTACGCATGGAACAATGTTTTGTTCTACGTCAAGGGCGGCGCCGCGGTCGTCGGCGACAAGTATGATGTGTTCGATATTTCGACCGGCGCGCTCTTGTCGTCGGCGCGTGAAACCCGTTGGGGTGGCACCGTTGGCGCGGGCCTCGAGTATGGCTTTGCTCCGAACTGGTCGGTTGGCGTCGAGTACAACCACATCTTCCTGGGCGATCGCACGATCGAGTTCACCTCGCCGGCTGGAGCCTTCGCAGGTAGCGACCGCATCCGCCAAGACGTTGATATCGGCCTCGTCCGCCTGAACTACAAGTTCGGCGGTCCGATGATCGCGAGGTACTGAGCAGCTTCATAAAAAGAACAGGGGCCGGCTCTTAGAGCCGGCCATCTTCTTTGGGAGGCTCGAATGACAAAGACCTTCAGGCCAGTCATCCCTTCGCAGCTCACCGTTGAGCTCAACGAGGCATTCGCTTCGGGTGAACCTCACACAATTTGCAGAGCGATCGGGCGGGCGCTCAGACATTTCAACATTTCAGAACTCTCAATAAAAACTGGACTGCAGCGTACAAGCATCTATCGCGCGTTCGGCGACCAAAGCTTCCGAATTTTTCAACAGTTCTCAGTGTGCTCACCGCGATGGGCTTGCAGATCAAACTAGTTCCAAGCACTGGCGGCAAGTGAGCGTCGAGGACATGATCAGGGCTCTCCAAAAGAAGCTCAATCTCGACTAGCGCGAGCCCGTTTCGGGAGAGCCGGTCCACGCTAGCGGGCCTGTGTGCTAGCAACTTGGCGTGCCGCGCGGATCGTGCGGAACGTCGCGGCACCGGCCGCAGGAGCCGTCATAAGGTAGCACCTGCGGCCTACATATCCGCGGGGGCTCGAACGCCGCCGCACCTGATGGAAGCCGTTCTCGTTTTGCGGAATGTTCTCATGCTGCCTCGGGTACTGGCCTGTTTCCGAGCGCGGTGGCCTAGTTTGAAAATCACAGTGGCCTGATTTGAGGAACCGGCCCGGAACTTTCGCGTTTGAATTGCCGGGTTACGTCATGGAGAAAGGCCATGGGAGCGCGCCGCCGATTTAGCCAGTCTTCGTCCTTGGAACAACGACTTGCCGAAGAAGCGAAGAGCCTGCGCGAGCAAGCCAAGAAGCTCCCGCATGGACCGCAGCGGGAAGCCTTACTGCGTAGAGCCCGACAAAACGATGTTGGCGCTCACATGACCTAATGGCTTATGTCGCCCGGCTTGCAGCCGCCGGAGTAAAGCGTAAGATTCAGGTGATTTGCGAAACCAAATGGGGGGGAGCGTGACGGCGCCAGACCTCGTTTTCATAATCACCATCGTTGGATTGAGCGCTCTATCCACGGTCCTCGCGTATATGCTGGTGCTGAGCCTCTAAGGCGCCCGTAAATCTCCGAATGCACAGAGAGTAAGGCCGCCTCAGTTGGCGGGCCTCTTCTGCGGGTGCAGGTTCACGCTGGCGGGCCGATCACGTCGTACTCAAAGGCGACGCCCTCGGGGTCGTTCTCATCGAGCCATCGAATTTCAGTCGGACCGGTTGTCGATCTGTTCGAGGAGCCCGCGCCGGCTTCGAGTTCATCGAGGATTTCCTCTCGGTGATAACGGTCTGCTTGATGGTGTCACCACAGCGACGCTCTGGCGTGAGACACTCAGGTAACTACATCCTGAGGCGCGCGAACTGCATCGACGCATGCTCCGCCTCGCGAAGGGAGTCGCATGGGACGATGCTCAACAACGACTTACAGAACGCAGGCGTGAGCTTGCCGCGGTGGATCACGACGTTCTCGTGCCCCGTGGCGGCTCGAGCGCTCTGCCATTGCCGATTGTAGCCGCGCTGTTCATTGGACTTCACGTGGCAAGCGGCGAAGTCGGCGCCGCCCAGCGTGGCCAACTGCCAGGCATGTACCGGCAGCTTGGTATGGATGTGCACCCACATCGGATTTGGCATCCTACCACTGCGCAGCGCCTTGGGCTGCAGCTTGATCTCGAACAGCGTCGCTGGCTCGCTCTTCAAGGCGCGGGGTGGATACACAGACGCAAGTTCTTCGGCCGCCTGCAACTGTTCAAGGTACTTCTGCGACGGAAACGCGTATGTCTTCATGCAATCGATCGTGATCGCCGCCTTTCGTGCGTTCAATGAGTTTGCCTGTCCCTGAACCTGGGATAACATCGCCTTAAGCTGGACTATTTTTCCGTGCACTTCAGGCAATTGCGCATGCGTGAGTAGGCCATGGCGGAGGGGCTCCTCCAGCGCGGCTACACAGGCCTTAATCTCGACTTCTTGCGTCTCCAGGCGCTTAAGGACGAGATCCACGACGTGGTCGGCGTCCTCAGGCTTCATCTGGCGCGCTTGCGAGACGGCGCTTTGCTGAGCCGGCAGATCGAACTGCAGCAGCTCGTCCAATCGCTTGAGTAGTCCCGTCAGTGCGTTCCTGGAGGGCGGAGCCTGCCACATCGCCAGGTGCCCGGTCGCCGATGATGACGCCCTCGCGCGTGCCTCCTCCGCACTCGCGAGTTTCTTCGTACCCAGATCCGAGAGTACGATAACCTTGGCAGTAGAGGCTGTGGCAGCGTCGGGCCTAGCGAGCTGCGGCTCGCGCAGCCCGGCCGTTGAACTCCCCTCGCCTGCGGCCGGTGCGCGCTTGCCTTTCCCCTTCCTGCGCGCCGCGTGGTTCTCAGCCGCTAAGTCGGTCTTTTCCGATATCGCAGTCTGGGCAGGCGGCTCCACTTGCCTCTTTGGCTGCACTGCCAAAAGTCGCGTGACTTGGTGCGCGGTGACCCATGCACCTTCCACGATCTGGTCCAACTGTTCCAATGGAAGGTCGGCATCCGTTCTAGCATCCCTTAGCCTGGCAACGATACGTTCCACCTCTGAGGCAAATTCCGAATGCCGTTCCATGACTCCTTCCAGAACGGTGCAGTGCTCTGCGTCGAGTGGCTCTCCGTCCTTGTTCAGAACGGCTTTGTACGTCGAGAGGAATGCCGGAAAAGCATCCTGGATATAGGTCCCGAGCAGACGCACCCGCCCGTTCTCATCCATGAGGGCGTCCCTCACGGCTGGTTCAAACGTGCTCGCCTGAGACTCAATCAGAAGCTTCGCGAGCTTAATCCGCGATTCCAGATACAAGCACCCATCATAAAGTGCCGAGCCGGTGTGCAGGCGTAGTGCGGCTTCGTTGGCCTTCCGCATCTCGGGCGTCGTGCTTGGCAAGTTGGCAGTGGCCTCGCAGGCGGACTGCATCCGTTCCGAGCGCAACAGCTTCTTTCCCCACCACTCGATTACAGGCACATGGTCCTTCACCATACTGGAAGCCACTCGGCTCAGCTGGTCGGGGGTAGCGTTGGATTCGAAAATCCGCTGGAACAGGCGTGCCGATTGCTGTCTGCGCTCTTCCAAGGCGAGGATAATCGCCGAGCCCACAGTCTTGCCTTGATTCCCCGCATGGAGCACGGCATAGCAGTATTGACGGGCCTCAGCGTCGGACAGAATGCTCCGCGCCACGGCCGGGCGCACGCTCGCGTAGTACTCCAGAACTGCCGAGCCTGCTTTGACGAATCGATCGATCAGCTCTAGCGTCTCCTCCAGCCCGGCATCCTCGCCCGGCTGAGCGCAAGCGCCAAGTTCCTCACGCAGGCGGTCCATGTGTCGCCTTGTTGCGTTGATTTCTTCCTCTGACGAGGAAATGGGGACTGCCACACCGGAAGTTGGCGGCTGGCTGGCGACCGGCGCCGTGTCTCCACCCTCCGACACTGAGGGAAAGCCGCGCCGCCGCGCAGTGACTGCACGTGGCGCAGCGGCTGCACGTGCCGCAGCGCCTAGGATTCGATCTGGGCGAACGGAGGGACCGGAAGACCTGTCGCCAAGGGCATCGTCGGCACCGCGCGCCGTGCTAGCGGAGGGCGTCCCTCTATCTTGGGGCCCAGAGCGCATCCGCTCCACGACGGAATCGAACGATTGACTGCCTTCCCCAGGGGCTAGACTCGAGTGCGAGCGTGAACTGCTCGATCCGGCTCCAGCATCTCCAGTGCGCGATCTTCCAGATCGGCCAATGCCCGTCATATTCCATCTCCAATCAAGTCGAGAATGCGCAGCCTGTCTGGATAGACAGGCTGGCTGACGAGTAGCTGACGAAGGGCGTTTTTCCGGTTGCACAGGAAACCCACATCGCCGTGGATCGTGGTCGAGTAGCTCGGCCATTTGCTTTGCCCTCACAGATCCGGGCAGACGGCTTTGGCGAGTAGGCCGGCGGAATCTCACCGCCGGCCTCTCAAGGATCCCAGCGTGAGACTCTCGCGTCACTAGGCTCCCATCAGGCGAACGAGCCGCGCATGCCGATCTTCCATTGCGCGAACAACCCGGGACGTTCGCGAGATAGTCGTTCGAGAACGCGGCCGGTCTTGGCCTTGCGACCCATAAAGCGTTTGAACTTCCGCACCATCCAAGCCTCGATTGTCTGATTGACGTATCGAAGGATTGACCCAGAGGCGCCGGCCTGAATCGACCGTAATACACAATCCCCCCGCAGGAGGGGATTGAGCTGCCGAGCGATGTCAGCCATTGACACATGGGTCCGTTTTCGGAGGTTCAAATCCCGGATTGCCGCCCGCATAAACTTCAGCGCCGAAGCGCTGAGCCGAGGCAGAAAACTGCAAAACACCGAGGCGTTTTGTGAGTTCTTTGCCCGTCGCGGCCCGAAGCAGTAGCCGAGGAAGTCAAACTTGACGTTCGAAACCGGGCATATGTCACGCGCGAGGAGCACGATCCGGCGCGAGCGCTTCCTTCAAGTTCACTTCTGAACCGGCCCCTGCAATAGCGAAATACCGGTCCGCCCCAGCCCGCTCTCATCATTCCGAATCGTCTTGTCCCCCAGGCAATCTTCGAACAGCGCGCTCCAGGTAATACGAGGGATCATCGTCACACGAATCCGTCTCGCAGCTCTCTTGACTATCGCTATCCTCGACTTTGGAAAGATACTTTGTAGGCCTGACTACTCGGTGCCACTGGTCGTTCTCGTTCTTCGTCCACACTTTGGGATGCTGTTGAGGATCAAGCACCCAGTTATTGCGACCCACGTGAACAAAATCCATTTCCGCTAGACGGGGTTCCATACCTCCTACGCCAGGACGTGATAAGACCAACGGATGATCGCCGTCCATTCGCAGTTCATGCTCCAGCAGGATATCGCCCGCGTTCTCGGCGAGCGGATAAGTAACGCGTAGATCTACCACGGACGTGATATCGTTACGCCGGAACTGTTGGCGAAAATGGTCTCCCCCTGATCCTGACCGAGCCTCCGGCTCCTAAAAGCCCTATAGTTTCGTCACCCAACCTGATATCTGAAAAATCGCGGGTGCTTACCCGGATCATCGTAAGTACTGGAATAGCCTCCACCCACCGACAGTTGCAGCCCGCTCGGCTTTCTCCGAACAAAATCCGAGTACTCCTGCGGGTTACTGGCGATGTGCATGATTTCACTGGACAAGAATCTCTTCACTTTGCGCATGAAAGATTCTCAGTCGACGATCTTGATAATGGGCGGATTGGAACGCAGGAGTATGGCGTCGCGCCCGCCGACGACGACCCACCTCGCTCCAGGCCGGCAACGATCGTGTCCCTGGGCGTGGTGTAGCTGGCGGCGGGTCACCGCGTTCGCCGGCAAGGGCCGGGCCGGTCAGCTGGCGATCGCCGGAAGGCTGACGGTTGGATCATCGCTCAACGGCGCGATGGTTTCCAGCGTCATGTAGCGGGCACGCTGGACGGCCCACTCATCGTTTTGCTCGAGCAGGATCGCGCCGATGAGGCGAACGATCGCATCCTCGTTGGGGAAGATGCCGACCACTTCGGTGCGCCGCTTGATCTCGCCGTTGAGGCGCTCGATCGGGTTGGTAACCGGTATGAGATGTCTCGGTGCCAACGTTCCGCTGCGGTTTTCTGCATCGTGGCGTATGGTGCGACCATCGGGACAGAGGCACCGGGAGCACGATGTGCGGGCAGGCCGATGCATACGATGAGCCGAGAGCTCGAGT